>CAZWZH010000194.1:0-14025 GCA_964638775.1 uncultured Pseudomonadales bacterium | reverse complement strand
GTATTTCCGCGTCGCCGACAGCGAATACGAAGTCAGACGCATGCCGAACGCGGAACTGCGCGTCATCGATTCGAAACTGGGCCATGTTGCCGGAAGCGGCCTGGACCCCATCGGCAAGGCGGCCATCGATCAGGCCATTGTCGATCTGTTGAACGGCTGAGCCGGGGCCCTTGCGGGCAGCCCGCCTTGCGGAACCGCATCCGTTTGCGGCTGCTTCGGCGTGACGGCAGTCAGGTGAGCGTTCAACGGCGACCGTGGTCAGGCGTGTCGGAAACAGCGGAGATCATTCAGCGTAGCGTTGCGCAATATCGGCCAACCCCGCCTGTCGTTCCTTTTCGCCGAGCCATCTGCCGCGCACCATGACGCCGCGAATGTCTGAAGTGTTGCGGATATCCTCGAGCGGGTCGCTGCCGAGCAGCACCAGGTCTGCGGCGAGCCCGGGCGCGATGCGGCCGAATTCGTTCTCCATGCCGAAAAAGCGGGCCGGGCTGACGGTGCCGATTGCGATTGCCTCCAGCGGCGACAACCCCGCTGCGACCATGGACTGCAGTTCGCGGTGGATGGAGAAGCCGGGAACGTTGAATATCTGGGGAGAGTCGGATCCGAGCAGCAGTTCAACGCCCCCCTCGTGCAGTGCCAGCGTGATGATCCTGCGCAGGTCCAGAAGCCTCGACGCCGCGTCGTCGTTGTCGCGCCGCGAGATGGCGCGCTCGTAACGGGCGAGCAGTTCCGGAGGAATGTAGCGGACCTCGGGCCGGCCAAGCATTTCATCGAGGTCGCCGGCGAAATTCTCCAGAAGGGTTTCCGTCGGCACGATCCAGGTGCCGGCTTGCCGCGTTGCCGCCACGAGCGACGGCAGCCGTTCGAGATCGACCCGATCGATCAGCCCCACTCCGAACCCGGACCCGAAGCCGGGTGTCGCGGGAGTGAGGTCCGGAACCAGGGCATGCACGAAGCCGTCGGTGTGGTCGATGCTGATCTGACCCCGCTCCAGGGCCCGGATCAGGCCGACATCGACCGGAATGTGCCCCGCGAATTCCATGCCGAGTTCCCGGGCGGTTTCCGCCATGGCGTCGTATTCGGCAAGGGTCAGGCCAGGGTGAATCTTCAGGAAGTCGAAGCCGGCAGCGTGCTGTTCGCGCACCATGGCCTCTGCCTGTTCGGGACTGGAAACGGAACTGCCGTTGAAAGAGGGGCCGGAGGTGATCAGCCGGGGGCCGAAGGCCCTGTGCGCCAGGATGTCCTCGCGCAAGGCCAGATGCGTGGCTTGTCCGAGCATGCCCCGCACCGTGGTGATGCCGTGCGCTGCCCACAGGAACAGCACATCCCGCGTATAGGCCGGGTCCCGGTCCGGCCGGGGAACGTGGGCATGCAGTTCCGCGAGTCCGGGCATGAGGTAACCGCCGTGCATGTCGATAACGGTGGCGCCTTGTTTTGCGTTGGCCGGAATATCCCCAACGACAACGATTCGTTCGCCCTCGACCAGTACCTCCCCCTGCGACACTCCGTCGCCGCTCATGGTGAGAAGATGCCCGTTGACGAAGAGCCGGGAATCCGCAGCGGCGGGGCCGGCGGCGGCCAGAATTGTGAGAATTACGGGAAGGAGCTTCATGCGCGTAGGGTTCTTTTCCGCTGTGGCTGAAGATTACTAGGTCACTCTGGCGCGCGGCAATGCGGCTGTGCTTGTATGATTCCGTGGTCTTTCGGAACCGGAGTGAACGCCGGCGACATGCTATCGCATCGCCCACGGGCCCGAGTCGAGCCGGCCGCTAAGGGCTGCAGCATTGACTTTGATGTCAGGGGGGCGATTGGCCGGGGCGTGGCCAGGAGAGAATGAGCGCGCAAGGCAATAGCCGCAGGTTGGGAATCTGGCTGATCGCCGTTTTTCTGTGCGTGGTGACGGCACTCGGGCTCGGCTGGTACAAATACAGTCAGATTCAGACCGCCATGGCGTTTGCGGCCGCCTTTCCGGAACGGGTCGAGACGGTCGAGGGGTTCACTGCCCGCGAGTCGCTCTGGCAACCTACCACCCGTGTGACCGGAGAGGTGATCGCCGTTCGCGCGGTCATCATCGCAGCGGAGGTGGCCGGCGCCATCGTTGACGTCGGCGTGGAACCGGGCGGCCGGGTGGCCGCGGGCGAGTTGCTGGTCCGCCTGGACACCAGCGAGGAACGCGCGCTGCTGGCGGCGGCGGAAGCCGAACTGGAAATCGCCCGCCTGGCGCTGATGCGTAGCGAACGGCTGCTCGACGCCAACCTGGGTACCGCCGAGGCCCGCGACGAGGCCCGAGCCCGCTTCGACGCGGCGGAGGCAGCCAGGCAGCGCATCGCGGCCGTCATTGCCAAGAAGAGCCTAAAGGCGCCGTTCGCAGCTACCGCCGGGCTGCATGAACTGGATGTCGGCCAGTTCCTGGACAGGGGGGACGAGGTGGTCCGGCTCATCGGCCGCGGAGATTCGCTCTGGGTGGATTTCACCCTGCCCCAGGAGGAAGCCCTGCTGGCCGAAGGTGAGTGGGTGGTTATTTTTCCGCACGGCGGAGGCTTTCCGCACGGCGGAGATCTTGACCCCGTTCGGGCCCGGGTCATTGCCAGGGACAGCTTCGTCAACGAACGATCCCGCAACGTGCGATACCGGAGCCTCGTCGACCGGGCGGCACTGGGCCAGCACCCGGGCGCCATCGTCACCGTACAAGCACCCCTTGGAGCGCCGGAAACCGCCACGCTGGTGCCGGCGCCCGCGGTTCGGCGCGACGCGTTCGGTGCAAAACTGTTCGTGTTGCGCCCATCGGAGGAGGGCGCTCGGGCGCCGGAGCGGGCCGAGCGGCGGGAGGTTACCCTGGGGCCGCGGCGCGGCGAGTTCATAGTGATCGCATCGGGCCTGCGGCCCGGGGAACGGGTGGCCGCCGACGGTGCGTTCAAGCTGCGCGACGGTGTGCTGGTGAGCGCGACAGGCAGCCAGGCCCGCGATGCAAGAGGCCGTCATGGCGGCTCCTGACCTCGGCCAGGGCGCCGCCGAGCCGCGCTTCACGGATATCTTCGTGCGCCGCCCGGTACTGGCGTTGGCGCTATGCGCAAGCCTTGCCCTGATCGGCGTGCGGGTGGCCGTCGACATGCCCGTACAACAGTATCCCTCCATCGAGAGCGCCTCCCTGGTGGTGACCACGCCCTATGTGGGCGCTTCCGCCGAAACCGTCCAGGGATTCATCACCGATCCCATCGAGCGGGTGGCGGCCACCATTCCCGGCGTCGACTTCATCGACTCCGAGACACGCGCGGGCATCAGCTTCGTTACGGTTTACCTCAAACTCAACGAAGACAGCGCCGATGCCCTGGCCGAACTGTCCACCCGCCTCGGCCAGATACGGTTTGAACTGCCGCCCGGTGCGGAAGACCCGGCAGTTGAAGTGGAGCGAGCGGACCGGCCCTACGCAGGCTGGTACCTGGGTGTCAGGCTCAACGAGCGCATGAGCCGCGCCGAGGTGACCGACTACCTGCGCCGGGAGGTGTCTCCGCAGCTTGCGGCGGTTCCGGGGGTGCACAAGATCTGGCTGGGCGGCGGCCGGCTGCCCGCCATGCGCATCTGGCTCGACCCGGAGCGCATGGCCATGTTCAACGTCAGCGCCCAGGACGTCGTGGCGGCGCTTACGCGCAACAACATCATCGCCACCATCGGGCAGGCCGAAAATGCCAATCAGCGCATCGATCTCCTGGTGAACACGTCGCTCACCCGTGCAACGGAGTTCGAGCGGATGGTAATCCGGGAGAGCGAGGGCTCGCTGATCCGCATGCGCGACGTGGCGCGTATCGAACTCGGTGAGGAAGAAGGCACCGTGCTCGGCCGGCTCAACCATGACGAGACCGTGTGGCTGGGGGTATACCCGCTGCCCGGCTCCAACGAAATCGAGGTTGCCGACGCGCTCTACCTGGCCATCGACGATATCAACGCCGACATGCCGGCCGGCCTCGAGCTCGAGATCGGCGAGGACGTGACCGTCTACATGCGCGATGCGCTGGTGGAGATATTCACCACCCTGGGGGAAACGATCCTGCTGGTTGGCCTGGTGGTGGTAATCATGATGGGGTCCGTACGCACCGCCCTGGTGCCCCTCGTGACCATTCCCATTTCCCTGCTCGGCGCGGTTGCCGCCATGTCGCTGATGGGGTTCTCGCTGAACCTGCTGACGGTTCTGGCTGTCGTGCTGTCGGTGGGCCTGGTGGTGGACGATGCCATCGTAGTGGTGGAAAACGTGGCCCGGCACATGCGGGAGGGCGCTTCCAGGACGGCGGCGGCGCTGGCCAGCGCCCGGCAACTGGCATCGCCCATCGTCGCCATGACCATGACGCTGGCCATGGTCTATATCCCCATCGGCTTCCTCACCGGCATGACGGGCGTGATGTTCAAGGAGTTCGCCTTCACCCTGGCCATAGCGGTGCTTATCTCCGGCATGGTGGCACTGACCCTCTCCCCGGTGATGAGCAGCCGCGTGGCTCCGGAACAGGGTCGGGAGGCGGGCATGACGCGCCGGGTAAACGGGGTGTTCGACAGCGCGCGCCACGGCTACCGGCGATTGCTGGACAAACTGCTGGCGAACAACGGGCCGGTGCTGTTCTGCGCGGTGTTCTTCGCCCTGCTGGCCGTGCCCTTCTTCATGCTGTCGCAGAAGGAACTGGCGCCCACGGAAGACCAGGGCGAGATGAACATCGCCTACACGTCGCCGCCGGAGGCATCGCTCGAGTACACCGAGCGGTACATGACCGACGTGGTGAACGCCATGGAAAGCCTGCCGGGCAGCGGCCGGATGTGGCAGATGGTACTGACCAACTCCGGCTTCGGGGGCATGAAGTTCGTGGACTTCGACGAGCGGGAGCTGACTACCCAGGAAATGCTGACCATGGCGTTTCAGGGACTGTCGGAGGTCAGGGGTCTCACCGCGTTTCCCGTGTTGCCCTCCGCGCTGCCGAGCGCGGGCCGGTTCGACATGGAGTTCGTGGTGCTTTCATCGGACAGCGCCGAAGAGATGCTCCCCCATGCCGAGGCGCTGATGGAACGCGCCAGGCAGACGGGCCTGTTCATGTTCGTCGATTCGGATCTCAGCATCGACCTGCCCCAGGGCCGCTTTCTGCTCGACCGCGACCGGGTCGCCGATCTGGGCATGGATCTCGCGGAGGTGAGCCGCCAACTCGGCACCTTCCTGTCAGGCAACTACGTCAACCGATTCGACCTCGACGGCACGGCCTATCGGGTGATTCCCATGGTCGAACGCACCGGCCGGCCGGATGCGGATGCGCTGCTTGACCTCAAGCTCAGGACTCGGGACGGCGACCTGGTTCCGCTGTCCGCCGTGGCGCGGCTCGAGGAAACGGTGGCGCCCCGCGTGCTGACACGGTTTCAGCAGAAGAACGCCTTTCGCATTCGCGGCGGGCTGATTCCGGGGCGGACCAAAGAGCAGGGTCTTGCAGCCATGGAAGAACTCTCGGCCGAATTGCTGCCGGGCCACTACGACATCGACTACGCCGGCGAGTCCCGTCAGCTCCGCCAGGAGGGAAATACCCTTGTGGGGGTGCTGGGTATTTCGCTGGCCTTCGTTTTCGTGGCGCTGGCGGTGCAGTTCAACAGCTTCCGGGACCCGCTGGTGGTGCTTCTCGGGTCGGCCCCCCTGGCGCTCTCGAGCGCGCTGCTCTTCACCTACCTGGACCTCACCACCATCAATACGTTCACCCAGATTGGCCTGATCACGCTGGTGGGGCTGATCTCCAAGAACGCCATCCTGATCGTGGAATTCGCACGCAAGCTGCAGCTTGCGGGAGCGACCAAGTTCGAGGCCATCAAGAGCGCGGCGGCGGTGCGCCTGCGGCCGGTGCTGATGACCGCCGGAGCCACCATCATGGGGCACATGCCGCTGGTGTTCGTCACCGGCCCCGGCGCGGAGGCGCGCAACAGCATCGGCATCGTGCTGGTGGCGGGCATGCTGCTGGGCACGCTGTTCACGCTCTTCGTGCTGCCGAGCATCTACTACCTGGTGGCCGGAGAGCGGCGTTCCGGAGATGCGGTGGCTGCCTCGCAACCCGCGGTGGCGTTGAGGTGACTTCGCAGTCTGGCAGGGCTCGATCGGCGATGCTCGAACCCTACCGCGTGCTCGATTTCACCGACGATCGCGGTGAACTCGGGCCCATGCTGCTCGGCGACCTTGGCGCGGACGTCGTTCGTGTCGAACCACCACAAGGCACTCCGGCGCGGCGTGCGGCGCCGTTGACCAGGGATGGGACACAGAGCCTGCAGTTCCTGGCGTTCAATCGCAACAAGCGGTCCATCGTTGTGGAACCGAAAGAAAGGGATCTGCTCGAAGCGCTGGTTGGGGGCGCCGACTTCCTGTTCGAGTCCTGGCCCGGGGGGCTGCTGGAATCTTATGGAATGGACTTCGATGCGGTGCGCGGGATCAATCCGGGCATCGTGCACGTGTGTGTTTCGCCCTATGGACGGGACGGGCCGCGCGCCGAAGTGATCGCCAACGATCTCACCGTCGCCGCGATGGGTGGGCCGGTGTCTCTGCAGGGGACACCGGACCGGGCGCCGGTGCGCCTCAGCGTGACGCAGGTGTGGCGGCATGCCGGCGCCGAAGCGGCGGTAGGGGCCATGGCCGCCCACGCCCGGCGGTTGCGCACCGGCAAGGCACAGTTTGTCGATCTGTCGGCCCAGTGCGCCATGACCTGGACCATGCTGAACGCCATGGACGCCTATGCCATCCAGGGCGCCGACTTCGTGCGCAACGGGTCCGAGATGGGCGCCGGAAGCTCCGCGATCGAGCTGCTCTACGCGACGGCCGACGGTTACATTGTTGCCCTGCCCATGGCCGGGGTGATTCAGGGCTGCCTGGCCTGGATGATCGAGGATGGCGTTGCCGACGCATCGCTCCATCATGTGGATTGGGAGACCTACGATGCCAACGCCCGGAACCCCGATGCACCGTCGTTCAACCTGCGCGATGGCACGGCACTGTGCCAGCGCTTCTTTCGGCGCCACACGAGCGAGGAACTCTATCGATTCGGCCTCGAGCATGGCATATCGCTTGCGCCGGTGAATACGCTTGCCGGACTGCTGGCGCTGGATCAGCTCGAGGTGCGTGACTACTGGCGTGACGTAGAGGTTGGCCCGGGCGTGTCGGTGCATGGCGCCGGTGCCTGGGCGAAGCCGTCCAACGGGGGCCTGGGCGTGCGTTACCCTGCGCCGGCGCTCGGCGAGCACAGCGAGAGCATTCGGGCGGAAATCGAAGCGGCCGGCCACCGGAAGCGGACAGCGGCGCCGATCGGGCCGAACGACGGCGAACTGCCGTTTGCAGGGCTGAAAGTGGTGGATTTCGCCTGGGTGGGCGTGGGGCCGATATCCACCAAGTTTCTCGCCGATCACGGCGCGACCGTTGTCAGGGTCGAGTCTGAGTCGCGTCCGGATGTATTGCGCGGTTCCGTTCCCGCCAAGGACGGCATACTCGGCCTGAATCGGTCGCAGTTCTTCGGTGATTTCAACACGTCAAAGCTCAGCATCACCCTGGACATGAAGCGGGCCGATGCACGTGACATTGCGCGCCGCCTGGTGGCCTGGGCGGACGTGTTGGTCGAGAGCTTCGCCCCCGGGGCCATCGGGCGCATGGGCCTTGGGTACGAGGACGTGAAGAAGCTCAATCCCGGCATCGTCATGATCAGCACCTGCCTGATGGGTCAGACCGGTCCAGCGAGGTCCCTGGCGGGCTACGGTTACCACACCGCGGCCATCGCCGGATTTTACGGAATCACCGGCTGGCCCGACCGGCCGCCGTGCGGCCCCTGGATTGCCTACACCGACACGATAGCGCCGCGTTTCGTGACCACGATACTGGCGGCGGCGCTGGACCATCGACGGCGTACCGGCGAGGGCTGTTTCGTGGATCTCGCCCAACTGGAAGCCTCGCTGCACTTTCTGGGCCCGGAACTCCTGGATCTGCAACTGAATGGCCGGATGGTTAAGCGGCTCGGCAACCGCAGCCCGCACGCGGCGCCGCAAGGGTGCTACGCTTGCGCGGGCGACGACCAGTGGGTGGCGATCGGCGTGGATAGCGACGGCCAATGGCAGCGCCTCTGTGCCGCCATCGGCCACGCCGAACTCGCGAAAGATCTCCAACTGGCGACGCTCGACGGACGGCTGGGTGCCCACGACCGCATCGATCGCGCGATAACGGCCTGGACCCGCGTGCGGACGCCGCAATCCGCCATGACCATACTCGTTGAGGCGGGCGTGCCCGCCGGTGTCGTGCAGCGGAGCAGGGATCTGTTGCGAGACGGGCAATACGAACATCGCGGGTTTTATCGCTACCTGGATCATCCGGAAATGGGACATATCCCCTATGCCGGGCATCAATACCGGATCAGCGGTTACGACAACGGGCCGCGCGGCCCGGCGCCGCTGCTCGGGCAGCACAGCTTCGAGGTGTTGAGCGACATGCTCGGCCTTTCCGACGATGCCATCGGTGCAGCCTACGCGAACGGCGCCGTGTCATGACAGGTAGAGGAGCCGAATGATCGAGCCGGCGGACACTGTGGAAACCGCCCTGCGGCGCATCTTGCGGTCCGGCAGCCTCGAAGCCTTTCCGACCCACCCGAAAGACCTCGATGCCGTACTTGCCGTGGCCGCGGTCACCCTGATGCGCCGCCGTCCGTACAGTGAACAGGAGATCAATGCGGCTCTCACGGACTGGCTGGAATCGGTTCACGGCTGGATGGATCACGTGACCCTGCGCCGGCGAATGGTGGATCTCGATTTTCTGAAACGGACGGTAAACGGTTCACGGTACTTCATGAACTACGGACGGGTCGTCGAAGTGCTCGGCGACCCCGCGTTGGAACTCGATGCCGGAGCGATCGTTCAGGAAGTGATGCGGGAACGGAAGGAGCGGAAGCGAATGTACACATCGGGAGATTGAGGATGCCGTTCGGCCAGGCCGTCGTCATCCGTCGTGCAACAGTGAGCCGGCATCCTGGCGCTGCCGCCGGGAGGCTGCCGGGCGCAATTGGCATGCGACGCCGGAAAGCTTTAATCTCACGCGCCTCTCCGCGAGGGTTAACCGAAGGAACATGCAAATGAGAGTGAAGGACTGTCTGACGGGAACGGGCCTGGCGCTGGCCCTGGCATGGAGCGCCGCGGCGAAGGCCGATACCGATGCAATCATGCAACGGCTGAAGTCTCTGGAAGGCGAATGGATGGTCGTCGGCGAGCAGGGCGAGGTGTCGGACCAGGTGGGCTCGGAGTTTCGGCTGACGGCGAATGGCTCGGCGCTCAGCGAGACCATGTTTCCCGGCGACGCCCACGAAATGCTCAACGTCTTTCATGCCGACGGCGACCGGGTGCTCATGACCCACTATTGCGGCGCAGGCAGTCAGCCGCGCCTGGAAGTGGCGCCTGCGGAGGAGGGCGATGGGTTGCTGCTCAAGTTCGACAGCATCACCAATCTTCCCTCGCCCGATGCGCATTTCATGCATCACGCCGAATATGAGTGGGACGGAGCGGACCGTCTTACGACCACTTGGTACGCCAGCGCGAACGGCGAAATTCTGGACGAGACAACGGTGATCCGGCTGGCCCGCCGCGAAGAGTAGCGTTCGCCGGGAGCCGCCGTTCAATCGTCGCAACCAAGTCGGCGTTTCCGCCGCAGCCTGTTCAACCCCCAGGCGATCGCGATCGTCGCGCAGATCAGCGATGACATGATGAGAGCGGAACCTACCAGGCTTCTGACGCTTACGCCGTCGATGTAGGCGATGGCAAGACCCACGCCGATGCAGGTCGCTGCCCAGATGCTGTACTTGGACCCCCCTGGATTCACGTTTGATGGCCTCCGTTCTTCTGTTTTACCCATGATGTTTTTACCCATGATGTTTTCGATCGCCGGCGTCGATTGGATTCGAAACGTGCCCGCAAGGTAGGGTGGGGGCTTCGATGAAGCCCCCGGCGCGATAGGCGGGGAACGCCCGAGCGCCTATTGTTATTTGAGGCCATCGAGGTACTTCGCGCCTTCGTACGTCGCGAGAACCAGGCTTGCGGAACCGACCGCCCAGCCCGCGACCCCGGCCGACCCGCCCAGCTTGCCGGCCAATGCCAGCCCGAGCCCGACCAAGGGCAGGATGCCACCGCTGGCCTGTTCCATTTCCTGTGTTGTGAGTGTCCGCATGTGAGTGCCTCCTGAAAGTTGATGGGAAGGCGACACTTGCATTGAGATTCCAACCGGTCAACGCTGGATTGGTTGCCTCACTGATATCTTCATAATGCAATGTCACTGCGAGGGCATTTTTTGAGATCCAGCGCACAATCCGTCGAGATTTATGAGGAAAAGGCGCACCTGAGCCCGGGCGTCCCGCTTGCGTGTTTCCGCGGTTGCGTCCTCTGGAAACCGTTCCCCGATTCATGAAGCCCCTGCACAGCTATCTTGTGGGCACCGGATCCTGGTTCCTCGCCGTGGGCATTCAGGCGGTGCTGTTCGCCTGGCTGGTCACCATGGTGCTGCGCGAGTCGCCGGAGATGGTGGGCGTTGCACAGATGACGCTGCTGCTGCCCGGCACGCTGCTCATACTGGTCGGTGGCAGCTACGCGGACCGGTTCGGCGGCCGGCGCATGGCGGTGATCGGTCAATCCGTCGCGGTCGCCGCGCCGCTCATCCTGCTGGGCCTGGTCGCGATGGGCCGGCTCACCTTCGGTGCGATGCTGATCTACGCACTCGTCATGGGCTGCGCGCAGGCCATCGTCACCCCGGCCCGCGACGGGCTGCTCAACCAGGTGGCGGCCGGCAGGGTGCAGCGTACCGTGATGCTGGCGAGCCTGGCCCAGTTCGGCATGCAGGTTCTGGGATTTCTCGTGGCTTCGCTGGCCGACCGGTCCGGCCCGGGCCCGATTCTCGGCTTCCAGGCGCTGGTGCTGGCGATCGGCGCCTGGGCGCTGCACCGCGTCCGTCCCGGTACGGAGGCGCCGGGTCCGTCGCCGCGCACGGCACTCTTGCAATCGATGCGCGAAGGCGCGAGGACCGTGCTCCGGCAGGCGGAGATGCGCATGGTCGCGCTGGTGAACGTGGCCATATCCATCTGCTTCATGGGCGCCTATATCGTGACGCTGCCGCTGCTCGTGCGCGAGGTGTTCGACGGCAGCGCCAGCGACCTGGGCCTGATGAACGGCTGCAATGCCGCCGGCCTGGTAACGGCCCTGCTGCTGGTGCTGCGCTTCGGTGACGTCGCCCACCAGGGCCGCGCACTGCTGCTGTCGCTGATGTTCGGGGCTTTTGTGCTGGCCGGGGTGGCGCTGGCGCCGAATTTTGCGGCGCTTCTGGTGATCCTGTTCTTCTGGGGCGCCTGTGGCGGTGTCTCCATGGCGATGGCCCGCACCATCATGCAGGAACGGGCCCCGGAGGGTCAGCGCGGCCGGGTCATGGGCATCAGCGCCTTCTCGTTCATGGGGGCGGGGCCCATCGGGGCGCTGGGCAGCGGTTTCCTGGTCGAGGAGTTCGGGCCCCAGGCGGCGTTGGTGATCGCGGGCGCCGGTATGGCGTGCGTTGTGGTGGTGATAGGATTCCGGTCTTCCCTGTGGCGAATGACGAGCAAGTGGGCCAGGACATGAGCGGCGTGCGGGTCGCGGCGGACATTGGCGGCACCTTTACGGACGTGGTCCTCGATGACGGCGGCCGGCAGTATTCCAGCAAGGTCCTCACCACCTACAAGGACCCGGCCGACGCGGTGCTTGCGGGGCTCAATACCGTTCTCGACGAAGCGAATCGGCAGCCGGGCGAGGTCGGTCTCTTCCTGCACGGCACCACGCTCGCCACCAATGCGCTGATCGAGCGCCGGGGCGCTTGTACGGCGCTTTTGACCACCGAAGGCCACCGGGATGCCCTGGAGATGGCCTTCGAGAACCGTTTCGAGCAATACGATGTCAATATCGACCGGCCGGCGCCCCTGGTGCCGCGGCACCTTAGGATACCGATACGGGAACGCCTGGCCGCTGACGGCGAGGTGCTGATACCGCTCGACCGGGTTTCGGTGGCAGCCGCTGTCGAGGTGTTGGCGGAAGAGGGCGTGGAAAGCGTCGCCATCGGTTTTCTGCACGGCTATCGCAAGCCGGATCACGAGCGGGCGGTGGCCGAGGCGGTTCGGGAATGTTTGCCCGGCGTGGCGGTGACCCTGGCTTGCGAAGTCTGCCCGGAGATTCGCGAGTTCGAACGGTTGTCCACAGCCTGCGCCAACGCTTACGTGCAGCCGTTGATGGCGTCCTATCTGCAGAGCCTGGAAGACCAGTTGACCGGTCAGGGAGTGCGGTGCCCGATTCTGCTGATGACCTCCGGCGGCGGGCTGACCGATCTGCCGACGGCCGTGCGCTTCCCGATCCGGCTCGTCGAGTCCGGCCCCGCGGGCGGCGCGATACTTGCGGCGGACCTCGCCGCCCGCTGCGGGCTGGACGAGGTGCTGTCGCTGGACATGGGCGGAACCACCGCCAAGATCTGCCTGATCGACGGCGCCGAGCCGCAGTTGTCTCGGCAGTTCGAGGTGGGGCGCACCTACCGGTTCAAGAAGGGCTCGGGCCTGCCGATGCGGATTCCCGTCATCGAGATGGTGGAGATCGGGGCGGGCGGCGGCTCCATCGCTTCGGTGGACAGCCTGGGGCGCATCCAGGTCGGGCCGGAGAGCGCGGGCTCGGAACCGGGCCCGGCCTGCTATGGCTTGGGTGGCCGCGACGCCACGGTGACGGATGCGGATGTGGTGCTCGGCAAGATTCGGCCGGAACACTTTGCCGGCGGGTCCCTGCGCCTGGATGACGACGGAGCGGCAGCGGCCGTCGAGAGCGGGGTTGCGGCACCGTTGGGCCTCGACGGGCTGGGCGGCGCGGTCGGAATCTGCGAGGTCATCGACGAGAACATGGCGGCGGCCGCCCGGGCCCATGCCATCGAATGGGGCAGGGAAACGGCAGGCCGCACCATGATCGCCTACGGCGGCGCGGCGCCGCTGCATGCGTGCCTGCTGGCAACGAAACTGAAGGTCGACCGCATTCTGGTGCCCCGGGGCGCCGCGGTGGGGTCGGCCCTGGGCTTCCTGCTCGCCCCGGTGAGCTTCGAGGTTGTACGGAGCCGGTACATGGCCCTGGCGGATCTCGACCCGGCCTGGCTCGGGGAACTGCTGGACGGGATGCGTCAGGAGGCGGCGGCGGTTGTGAGCGGCGCCACCTCGGAGCCCTTCGAGGAGACGGCCCGCGCATACATGCGCTACGTCGGCCAGGGATTCGAGATCTCGGTGGAGGTTCCGAGGCTCAACGGCGACGACGAAGTCCGCTCTCGCCTGGGGCTCGCTTTCGAGGCCGCTTACCGCACGCTGTACGGCAGAACGATACCGCGTGCGGACGTGGAAATACTCAGTTGGACGCTGGCGTTGGGAACCCGGCGGCGGGTCCCCGAACCCCTGGAACCACCAGAGCGCACGCGCGAAGCCTGCCCGGACAGCTGCGTCAGCCTGTACGATCCGGTCCGGCGCGCTCTAGTGGACGGTGCCCTGTATCGCAGGGACTCCCTGGCGCCGGGCGACACCTGCGCGGGCCCGGCCCTGATCGTCGAAAGCCAGACCACCACCGTCGTCACGGAAGACTTCCACGCAACCGTCAACGGTCTGGGCCACCTCTGTCTCGAACGGGTGTCGCGTGAAAGCGCGGAACCCGGCGCATCGGGACTCTGACGTTGAAGGAACAACGCCGAATCACGGGAAAGAGTTCGCATGCGGCGCTTCCCTTTCGGCGCGTTAAGCTCGTCCGAACACCTTACGCAATGCTGGACAATGTGGCCGTGCGCCGAAAGGGAAGCGCCGTATGCGAACGCGCTGTCCGGTGTTGGAGGTATTTCCATGAAAGTTTCCACCCCGGCGAGCCGGGACGCTGACGCGCAAGGAACAGAAACCCGCTGGGAGGGAGTAGGTGTGCGGTGCGGGTATCCGGCACCTTTAAAGCACCCCTGCGCCGTTGAATTCCAAGACAACGCGT
>CAZWZH010000193.1:0-8767 GCA_964638775.1 uncultured Pseudomonadales bacterium | reverse complement strand
TGACGACGATGCGCCGGTCGAAGCGCCCGGGGCGCAGCAAGGCGGGATCGAGGACATCCGGGCGGTTGGTGGCAGCCACCAGGATGACGCCCTCGTTCGACTCGAAGCCGTCCATCTCGACGAGCAACTGGTTCAGCGTCTGCTCGCGCTCGTCGTGGCCGCCGCCGAGGCCTGCGCCGCGGTGCCGGCCCACCGCATCGATCTCGTCGATGAAAATGATGCACGGCGACTGTTTCTTCGCCTGCTCGAACATGTCCCGTACCCTGGAGGCGCCGACGCCGACGAACATCTCGACGAAGTCGGACCCGGAAATGGAGAAGAACGGCACCTTCGCCTCGCCGGCGATGGCCTTGGCGAGCAGCGTCTTGCCGGTGCCGGGCTGGCCGACCATGAGAATGCCCCGGGGAATACGCCCGCCGAGACGCTGAAAACGCCCCGGGTCACGCAGGAATTCGACGAGTTCCTGGACGTCTTCCTTCGCCTCGTCGACACCCGCCACATCGGCGAACGTGGTCTTGATCTGGTCTTCCGAGAGCAGGCGCGCCTTGCTCTTGCCGAACGACATGGGCCCGCCGCGCCCGCCGGCGCCACCCTGCATCTGGCGCATGAACAGCATGAAGACGCCAATGATCAGCAGGATCGGGAAGCTGGCGAGGAACAACTGCGACCAGATGCTCTGCTTTTCCGGCTCCTTGCCGGCAAAACTGACACCGTGGTTGTAGAGGTCGTCGAGCAGTTTCGGGTCTTCCACATCCGGACGGATCGCCCGGAATTCATCGCCCGACTTGGTGATGCCGGAGATGACGAGGCCCTCGATGACGACCTCGCGAACCTCATCCATCCGCACCTGCTCGATGAACTCGGAGTAGCTGATCTGCCTGGGTTCGGGCCGCATGTCGAAGTTGTTGAACACCGTCAACAGCACGGCCGCGATGATCAGCCACAGAAGCAGATTTTTTCCCATGTCGGACAAGGGGTTACCTCACTCAAGCCGGGCGGGGACGAAAACGGATTCGACCGTCGCAACCCTCAAGCCTACACCACAGCGCAACGGGGCGCCATCAGCGTCAGACACCAATCCCGGGCGGCATTTGCCGCATTCGCCCCTCCGGGGCGCCGTCGGGCACTGCCGCGCTCCCAGCGACCGCCCCGTTCAACAGCCGCCGCGATAGCGCCGTGCCACGGCATAGTTCTCCCGAGATCCTGGGCGCGACGCCGGCGGTTTCACAACCCGCACACGGCCGAAGCGGCGCCGTGTTTCCGCGAGCCACTCCTCGATGCCCTCGCCCTGGTAGATCTTCACAACCAGGGAACCGCCCGGTTTCAGCCATCTGTGTGCGGCGCCGCTCGCGAGTTCCGCCAGCTCCATGGCCCGGGCCTGGTCCGTGGCGCGTATGCCGGAAATATTGGGGGCCATATCGGACAATACAAGGTCTACGCGTTGCGGATCGGGGCCCGCGCCTCGCGTCAGGATGCGGGCAATGCGCCGGTCCACGTCCGTTTGGCCCACACGCCCCTGTACGATCTCCACATTGGAGGCGCTGAATGCGATCGGCAGCGGGTCCACCGCAATGACCCGCCCACGCGTGAGGCGCTGCGCCAGCCAGGCCGTCCAGCCACCCGGTGCGGCGCCGAGTTCCAATACCCACTGTTCCTTCTGAAGCAGGTTGAATCGGCGGTCGAGCTGCTGGAGCTTGTAATGCGCCCGGGACGGGTGGCCCTCGCTGCGGGCGGCCTTGACATAGGGATCGCGGCTCTGACGGTTCAGCCAGCGTCTGCTGGACCCCTTGCTCACGCCACTTCAACCTTGCGAAAACCTTGCGAAGGGTTCGCCTCTATCAGATGTGCTCCACGTCGACGATCTCGAATTCCACCTCGCCCCCGGGAGTGGACACCAGCACCGCATCACCGATCGACTTCGCGATCAACGCCCGGGCAATGGGCGACATCACCGAAATCTTGCCTTCCTTGAGATCGGCTTCGTCCTCGCCGACGATCTTGTAGCGGGTGCTGTCCGTCCCGTCTCCGGATATGCTCAACAGGGTGACCGTGGCGCCGAATATGACCTTGCCGGCGGGCGGGATTCGGGTCACGTCGATAACCTGCGCGTTGGCGAGCTTGCTTTCGATCTCTTCGATGCGGCCTTCGTTGAACCCCTGCTGTTCTTTCGCCGCGTGGTACTCCGCATTCTCCCTGAGGTCGCCATGCTCCCGCGCCGCGGCAAGCGCCCGCGAGATTTCCTGGCGCAACTCGAACTTGCGGTGCTGGAGTTCGTCCCGCAGGGCCGTCGCGCCCTCAACGGTCATGGGTATCGTCATGTCCCGGACCCGCCTGAACCGCGAAAACAGGTTCAGGAGCCAGTACCTCGGGAATTCACGGCTGCGAATTCCCGAGGCGCGAGCTCCTACCGCGACGTCAAAGCCGAGTGCACGTCCTGCAGACGGCGTACGGTTGCCGGACCGCCCCCGGTGCCCAGACGACGCTGGTGGCGGATGGCGATGCTAACGGCTTCACCCCCCGCCAGAGTGGTGGTGTAGCATACTTTCTTCAACAGCGCGAGCCGGCGGATGACCGCCGAATCGGCGATTGACTGCCGGCCTTCGGTGGTGTTGACGATCAGGTCGATCTGCTCGTTCTTGAGCATGTCGGCCACATCGGGCCGGCCTTCGGTGACCTTGTTCACGGTGGCGCACTCGATGCCTTCGGCCTCGATCAGGCGGGCCGTGCCCCGGGTTGCGACGAGCTTGAAACCCAGATCGTGCAGTTCCCTGGCCAGGGCCGCCGTGAAGGGCTTGTCGGAATCCTTGACGCTGACCAGTGCCCGGCCGCCATCCGGCAGGCGCTCGCCCGCCGCCAGCGAGGCCTTGGAGAATGCCTCTCCGAAGCTGTCGCCGACACCCATGACCTCGCCGGTGGACTTCATCTCCGGGCCGAGGATGGGGTCCACCCCCGGAAACTTGTTGAAGGGAAAGACCGATTCCTTGACGTTGATGCAGGAGGGAACCACCTCGCCCGTGATCCCCTGTTCGTCGAGACCGATGCCGGCCATGCAGCGCGCCGCCACCTTG
Organism: uncultured Pseudomonadales bacterium; assembly: GCA_964638775.1. Lineage (GTDB taxonomy): Bacteria > Pseudomonadota > Gammaproteobacteria > Pseudomonadales > Azotimanducaceae > Azophilus. Next base: position 5,699 of record CAZWZH010000193.1, on the reverse strand, counting down.
GCCAGCGAATAGCCGATGCACTTGGACACGAACGGCACGGTGCGCGATGCCCGAGGATTCACCTCCAGCACGAAGATGTCGTCGCCCTGTATCGCGATCTGCACGTTCATGAGGCCCACCACACCCAACTCGAGCGCCATGAGCTGGACCTGTTCGCGAATGCGGTCCTGGATTTCGGGCCCCAGCCGGTAGGGCGGCAGGGCACAGGCGGAATCTCCGGAGTGGACGCCCGCCTGTTCGATGTGCTCCATGATCGCGCCGATCAGCACCCGTTTGCCGTCGCTTACCGCATCCACATCCACTTCGATGGCCTGGTCGAGGTAGCGGTCGAGGAGCACCGGCGAGTCGTTGGAAACATCGACGGCGCCCTGCAGGTAACGGGCCAGCTCATCTTCGTTGTAGACGATCTCCATGGCCCGCCCGCCCAGGACATAGGACGGCCGCACCACGATCGGATAGCCGATCTCGCCGGCGCCCGCCACGCCGTCGTCGATGCCGGTGGCGGTGCGGTTCGAGGGCTGTTTCAGACCAAGCGTGCGCAGCAGTGCCTGGAAGCGTTCCCGGTCCTCGGCGCGGTCTATGGCGTCCGCGCTGGTGCCGATGATCGGCACGCCCGCCTTCTCGAGCCGATCCACCAGCTTCAGCGGCGTCTGGCCGCCGAACTGGACGATGACGCCGCTCGGCTGCTCCACATCCACGATCGCCAGCACGTCCTCGAGGGTGACCGGCTCGAAATACAGCCTGTCGGAGGTGTCGTAGTCGGTGGAGACCGTTTCCGGGTTGCAATTCACCATGATGGTCTCGAACCCGTCCTCGCGCATCGCCAGGGCGGCGTGCACGCAGCAATAGTCGAACTCGATTCCCTGGCCCACCCGGTTGGGGCCGCCCCCCAGCACCATGATCTTCTTCGCGCCCGACGGATTGGCTTCGCATTCCTGTTCGTAGGTGGAATACATGTAGGCGGAGGCGGCGGGAAACTCGGCGGCGCAGGTGTCTACCCGGCGGTAGACCGGCCTGATGCCGCAAGCCAGCCGCGCACGCCGCGCTTCCTCTTCCCCGGCGCCGAGCAACGCCCCCAGGCGCGCATCGGAGAACCCCTTGCGCTTGAGTTCGTACCAGCGTGCGGCGTCCAGCGATTCCAGGGTCAGCCCGGCCAGTTCGCGTTCGGTGGCGATCAGGTCTTCGATCTCGGCCAAAAACCACGGATCGATGGCCGTCTGCTGCTGAATGTCCTCCAGCGACCATCCGGCACGGAACGCATCGGCGATGTACCACAGCCGGTCGGCGCCCGCGGCCCTGAGTTCCCGCCGGAGGATCGAGCGCACTTGCCTGGGGGTCGATGTCGCGAGCAGCGGATCGAGCCCGGTCCGGCCGGTCTCCAGCCCCCGGCAGGCCTTCTGCAGCGACTCCTGGAAGGTGCGCCCGATCGCCATCACCTCGCCCACCGACTTCATCTGCGTGGTGAGCCGCGGGTCTGCCTGCTCGAACTTCTCGAAGGTGAAGCGGGGTATCTTGGTGACCACGTAGTCGAGGCTCGGTTCGAACGACGCCGGGGTGACGCCGCCAGTAATGTCGTTCTCGAGTTCGTCGAGTGTGTACCCGACCGCCAGCTTGGCGGCCACCTTGGCGATGGGAAACCCGGTCGCTTTCGAGGCCAGCGCCGATGAGCGCGATACCCGGGGGTTCATCTCGATGACCACCATGCGCCCGTTTTCCGGGTGGATGGCGAACTGGACGTTGGAGCCGCCGGTGTCGACGCCGATCTCCCGCAGCACCGCGATGGAGGCGTTGCGCAGCAACTGGTATTCCTTGTCGGTCAGCGTCTGGATCGGCGCCACCGTGATGCTGTCGCCGGTGTGTACGCCCATCGGGTCGAAATTCTCGATGGAGCAGACGATGATGCAGTTGTCCTTGGAGTCGCGCACCACCTCCATCTCGAACTCCTTCCAGCCGAGCAGCGACTCGTCGATCAGAAGCTCGGTGGTCGGCGAGAGGTCCAGGCCCCGGGCGCAGATCTCCAGGAATTCCTCCCGGTTGTAGGCGACTCCGCCGCCGCTGCCCCCGAGCGTGAAGGAGGGCCGGATAATGCAGGGATAACCCAGCCGGTTCTGCACCTGCATGGCTTCCTCGATGCTGTGCGCGATGGCCGAGCGCGGGGTCTCCAGCCCGATACCCTGCATGGCGCGGTCGAATCGCTCCCGGTCCTCCGCCTTGTCGATGGCGTCCTGGCTGGCGCCGATCAATTCGACGCCAAAGCGCCGTAGCACCCCCTCCCTGACGAGGTCGAGCGCGCAGTTCAGCGCCGTCTGCCCGCCCATGGTTGGCAACAGCGCGTCCGGCCGTTCCGCCTCGACGATCTTCGCCACGGTCTTCCATTCCACGGGCTCGATGTAGGTCGCATCGGCCATGGCGGGGTCGGTCATGATGGTGGCGGGATTGGAATTGACCAGGATGACCCGGTAGCCCTCGTCCCGGAGCGCCTTGCAGGCCTGGGCACCGGAATAGTCGAATTCGCAGGCCTGACCGATGACGATGGGGCCGGCGCCCAGTATCAGGACGGATTCGAGATCCGTGCGTTTAGGCACCCGCTTCGCCCATCAGTTCAACGAACCGGTCAAACAGGTACGCGCAGTCCTGTGGGCCCGGGCTCGCTTCCGGATGGCCCTGGAAACCGAAGGCGCGTCGGTCCGTTCGCCGGATGCCCTGCAGGGTTCCGTCGAACAGGGAGACGTGGGTGGCCTCCAGGCAGTTCGGCAGGGTGGCCTCGTCCACTGCGAAGCCGTGGTTCTGGCTGGTGATGATGACCTGCCCGCTGCCCAGGTCGTGCACCGGGTGGTTGGCGCCGTGATGGCCGTGCGGCATCTTGACGGTTTTCGCACCGCTGGCGAGTGCCATGAGCTGGTGACCGAGGCAGATGCCGAATACCGGGAGCCCCGTGTCCATGAGTTGTTCGATGGCGCGGATGGCGTAGTCGCAGGGTTCCGGGTCGCCGGGGCCGTTCGACAGGAAGATGCCGTCGGGTTCGTGTGCGAGCGCCTCATCCGCCGTCGACATTGCCGGGACGATGGTTACCCGGCAGCCGCGGGAAGCGAGCAGCCGCAGGATATTGCGCTTGACGCCGAAATCGTAGGCCACCACGTGGAATCGGGACTGATCCGGCGCGGTAAATCCGTCGCCGAGGCTCCAGGCCCCCTCGCGCCATTGTTCCGGCTTGACGCGCGTGACCACCTTGGCCAGGTCCATCCCCTCCAGGCCCGGAAAATCCCGCGCCGCGGCCAGCGCCGCCGCCTCGTCGGCATCCGGGCCCGCCGCGATACAGCCCGCCAGGGCGCCCTTTTCGCGAATGAGGCGGGTCAGGCGCCTCGTATCCACATCCGCGATGGCGACGACCTTTTCGGCCACCAGGTATTCCTCCAGCGTCGCGTTCTCACGCCAACTGCTCGAGCGCCGGGGCGTCTGCCGGATGACGAACCCGGCCGCCCAGACCTTGCCGGATTCCACATCTTCGCGATTGACGCCGGTATTGCCGATCTGCGGGTAGGTGAGGGTGACGATCTGGAGGGCATAGGAGGGGTCGGTGAGAATCTCCTGGTACCCCGTCATCGCCGTATTGAAAACAACCTCGCCGACGGCCATGCCAGCTACGCCGATCGATTGCCCGCTGAACAGGCTGCCGTCTTCTAGAGCAAGTAACGCCGGTACCAACTGGGACGCCTCGTCACACCCTGATCGGCGCCCGCCCGGGGCAGCGCCGACCGCCGTTGCAAAAAGGCGAGATCGATGTTCTCGACCTCGCCTTTTTGGGACACCCATTCTAGCCGACCCGGCGAGCTATTTCACGAAGAAGTTTCGCGGCATGGAACAGCGATTGATTTGAATATGATTTTTGTAAAAGACGTACCAGAAGACTGCTTCGATCAGGCACCGAGAGCGGCCGTCTGGTCCTTGCGCGTCCTCGTCCCGGCGCGCCGGGTTCCCGAGTCGCATGAAGCAAATGTTAGACCGTTTCGGGTTCCGGGCACGTCGAGTGCGTTTACCTCCCGTCTCATCTCACTCCGACGCTCCGGTTTCGTGCGGATGAAGCGGACTTCGCCGCCTACGATGGTGTAGTCGACCTGAGTCGTTGGTATTTCGTCTTCGGCAATCGTCAGAATGTCCTTTGACAAGACGACGATGTCGGCGTACTTGCCTGGGGTGATGGTGCCTTTCAGGTGTTCCTCGAAGGCGGAGTAGGCGTTGCCCAACGTGTAGCTTTCCAGCGCCTCCATGCGCGTCATGGCCTGATCGGCGTGGAACAACTCGCCGGAGGCCATCTTGCGGCTCACCGATGAGTGGAACGATGCGATGGGGTCGACCGGCTCGACAGGGGCATCGGTGCCGTTGTTCAGGATGGCGCCGGTATCGATCAGGTCGCGCCAACGGTATGAGGTCCGTTCCGCCCTGGCGTCGCCCAACCGGGCGGGAATCCAGGGGCCGTCCGAGGTGCAGTGAGTCCCCTGTACTGCGGCGATGACGCCGAGTTGCCCGAATCGGGGGATGTCCTCGGGATGTACGTGCTGTGCGTGCTCGATGCGCCAGCGCAGGTCGGCCCCGCTGACCCCGGCCTCCCGCCACACCCGTTCGTACAGGTCGAGAACCTCGCGGTTGGCGCGGTCGCCGATGGCGTGGGTATTGACCTGAAATCCGGCGGCGAGGGCGATGCGCGCCGCCGTTTCGATCTCCGCTACCGTTTCGAGCACCAGGCCCGTGCTGTCCGGCAGGTCGTCATAGGGGGCCAGCAGCCAGGCGCCATGGGCGCCCAGGGCGCCATCGATCTGGCGCTTGATGGAGCGGACGGTCAGAAAATCATTGCCCTCGGACCGCATGAGATAGTCCGGCAGACGTTCGGCCAGCGCCTCGTTGCGCTCACCCTGCACCATGACGTACAGCCGCACCGGCAGGGAGCCTTCCGCCTCCAGACGGCGCAGGAGGTCGATGGCGGCGAAGGAAGCGCCCGCATCCTGGAACGAAGTGATTCCGAAACGCAGCGCCTCTTCGCCCGCGAGGCGCACGCGCCGCCTGGCGACCGCCTCGAGCGCGGCTTTGTCCAGGCGGGCTTCGTCACGGCCGATTGCGTCTTCGACCAGCGCCTGCGCATTTTCCCGCAACAGGCCCGTCGCCCGGCCGTCGTCTCCTCGCACAATGGTCCCGCCGGGGGGATCGGGGGTGTCAAAGCCGATGCCGGCCGCCGTGAGCGCGGCGTCGTTCGCCAGCGCGGCATGGCCGCTGGCGTGTGTCAGGTAGACCGGATTGTTCGCGGCAATCGCGTTCAGGCCGGCGTTCACCGGCATTCCGTCCACGTCGGGCAGGGGCGCGCTCGACCACTTCTCCTGGTGCCAGCCGCGCCCGAATATCCAGGCGCCGGGCTCGGCCGCCGCTACGGCCGCGGCAACCTGGCTGACGATCTCATCCCAATCGGAGGCGGTATTGAAATCCAGAATTTCCCTGGCGCGGCCCAGGCCGAGAAAATGGCCGTGACCCTCTATGAAGCCGGGCAGGACGAGTCGCCCGTTCAGTTCGATGACTTGGGTTTCCGGACCAATGAAAGCGCGGACGGCCGCATCGTCACCCACGGCCTCGATTCGGTATCCGTCGACCGCAATCGCCCGGGCTTCGCCGAGCGCCGGATCCATGGTAACCACCTTGCCGCCGAGCAGTAC
>CAZWZH010000192.1:0-53363 GCA_964638775.1 uncultured Pseudomonadales bacterium | reverse complement strand
CATCGCGGAGTGTGCGGAGGCGATCGGCGATCAGAACGTGGTGCTCTCCATGGACATTCGCCGGGTGGACCGCAGCGATCGTTTCCCGTCGGGATACGAGATCGTCATCAACGGCGGCCGCACGCCGATGGGCATCGACGGGCTGGCATGGGCGCTTGAGGGCGAGCGGCTCGGCGCCGGCGAGCTCGTGGTCAACTCGATCGACGCCGACGGCACCCGGGACGGCTACGAACTCCGGCTCACAGCCATGATCGCCGACGCCGTACGCATCCCGGTCATCGCATCGGGCGGCGCCGGCGAACCCCGCCACCTCCGTGAAGTGCTGACGGAGGGCGGTGCGGATGCCGCACTGGTGGCATCCATGGTGCACTACGGCGACTATACGGTAAGCGAACTCAAGAGATACCTGCATGAACAGGGCGTTAAAATGCGCATGTCCTGGTAAGTCTCCACATGAAAGCCATCCTGATTGAAGATCGGAAGCTGGTCTGGCGCGAAGCGCCGGAACCCGAAGTGACCCCCGGTACCGTAAAAATCGCGGTCAAGGCCAGTGCCGTCAACCGCGCCGACCTCATGCAGGCGCTCGGACAATACCCGCCGCCGCCGGGAGCGAGCGATGTTCCGGGCCTCGAATGCTCCGGCGAGGTCGTGGAAGTGGGAGAGGGGGTCATGCGCGTCGCGCCGGGGGATGCCGTCTGCGCCCTGCTTGCCGGTGGCGGCTACGCGGAAACCGTCGTGGCCCCGGCCGGCCAGGTGCTGCGTATTCCGAAAGGGCTCGGCCTGCTGGAGTCGGCGGCCCTGCCCGAAGTGTTCGCCACCGCCTATCTCAATCTCTACGGCGAGGCCGGCCTCGCGACCGGGGAACGGGTGTTGTTGCACACGGGTGCAAGCGGCGTGGGCACCGCCGCGATACAACTGTGCCGCGAAAGCCACAATCCCTGTTTCGTCACGGTGGGCAGCCGGGCCAAGCTGGAACGATGCATCGCCCTGGGCGCCTCGGGCGGCTCGAACCGCCACGATGGGCCCTTTGCCGACAAGGTTGCCGAGTGGACCGACGGGGAGGGTTTCGATGTCGTTCTCGACCCGGTGGGCGCGCCTTATCTCGCCGACAACCTGGCAAGCCTGCGCCTGGACGGCCGCCTGATCTCCATCGGGTTGATGGGCGGTGCCCAGTGCGAGCTGAATCTGGCGCTACTGCTCATGAAACGATTGCGCGTCGTCGGCTCGACCCTGCGCCCGCGCAGCATTGCGGCTAAGTCGGCCGTAATGGACGGCCTGAAGCGGGATGTCTGGCCGAAAATCGAGAAAGGCAGCATTAAACCCATCATCGAAACCGTCATTTCCATGCCCGAGGCGCAAAGCGCCCACGAACTGATTGCAAGCAATGAGACCGTCGGCAAGGTATTGCTGGAACTGTAGTGGCCGGAGCGGCTGCTGGTTTCGTACCGGTATGACCGAAACAGCAACTGGCGCCGCCGCTACGGCTTGACGCGGCCCGTAAACCCTTCGAACAGACCTTCCAGCCGCGCCATGCGCTCGCGCAGGTCGGCCACGTCGCGGCGGAGCATGGCAAGGCTCGGCACGATCAGCCCGCCGAGCGCCAGCCCGACGCCCACGATAGTGCACACTATGGCAACCAGATCTGTACTCATTCCCAAGGCTCCTTGTCTTTGCTGCTTGCCGACGTAGCCTGTTTCAGGAAAACACTCTCCAGCGGTTCGAGATAACCACCGTCATCACGGCATTATAGGCCGATCAGGGAGACTGAATGTAAGGGATTTGCCCTGATTGAAGTGCGAGTTTGCCGCTAGCCCAGCGAGTCCAGTTGCACTTTCAGCGCCGTTAACGCGCTTTGCACATCGGTTGCCTTGTTCCTTTCCTTTTCGACAATGGCCGGCGGTGCGTTCCGCACGAATTTCTCGTTGCCGAGTTTCCCCCCGATGCGTTGCAGTTCCTTTTGTTTGCGCTCGATTTGCTTGTTGATGCGCGCGCGCTCGGTGTCGATATCGATCACCCCGGCGAGCGGCACCATGACCTTGAGTTCGCCCACCAGGGCCAGCGCGTTGGCCGGGGGTCGTTCACCCCGGGGCTGCCAGTCGATGGAACTCACCTTTGCCAGCCGTTGCAGCAGGTTGCCTGAGGTTGCGGCCAGATCGCGATCCCGGGCATCGCCGTCCTGCAGCAGCACATCGATCTCCCTGCCGGGCTTGATGCCCGCTTCGCCGCGGATGTTGCGCAAGGCGGTGACCACGCCTTTCAACCAGTCGATGGAGGCTTCCGCCTCCGGGTCGGCGGCAAGATCGCCGCTTTGCGGGAAGGGTTCCAGCATGATGCTCGGGCCCGCCTTGGCCAGCAGGGGCGCCAGGTCGCGCCAGATCGTCTCCGTGATGAAGGGCAGGATGGGATGGGCGGCCCTGAGCAGCAGTTCGAGCACGGTCACCAGGGTGCGGCGCGCGCCGGTCTGCTGTGCGAGTGGCGCATTCTCGTCCCAGAGCAGGGGCTTGGCGAGTTCCAGATACCAGTCGCAGTATTCGTGCCAGGCGAACTCATAGATTGCGTTCGCGTACAGGTCGAACCGGTAGGCCTCCAGGGCCAGGCGGCAGTCTTCCACGAGCCGCCTTGCCCGCGACTGTATCCAGCGGTCGGCGAGGCCGGGTTCTGCGGGACCGTCCAGGGGGTGCTCCCGGGCGTTCATCAGCACGAACCGTGCGGCGTTCCACAACTTGTTGCAGAAGTTGCGGTAGCCCTCGGTGCGGCTCAGGTCAAAGCGCACGTCGCGGCCGGTGGACGCAAGCGCGCAGAACGTGAAGCGCAGGGCATCCGTGCCGAACGACGGGATGCCTTTCGGGAAATCCTTTCGGGTGTCTTTCTCGATGCGCGGCGCCATCCGCGGCTGGGTGAGGTTCTCCGTGCGTTTCCTGACCAGGTCCTCCAGGCCGATGCCGTCGATGAGGTCCAGCGGGTCGAGCCCGTTGCCCTTGGTCTTTGACATCTTGCGGCCTTCGGCATCGCGTACCAGCCCGTGGATGTAGACCTTGCGGAACGGCACCTCCCCCATGAACTTCAGGGTCATCATGATCATGCGGGTGACCCAGAAGAAGATGATGTCGTGCCCGGTGACCAGCACGTCGGTGGGATGGAACCGTTTCAGTTCGTTCGTCTCGGCGGGCCAGCCGAGGGTGGCGAAGGTCCACAGCGCGGAGGAAAACCAGGTGTCCAGCACGTCTTCATCCCGTGTAAGCACAACCTCGTCGCTCAAGTTGCCCTTGAGGCGCGCCTCCGCTTCCGTGCGGCCGACGTGAATGTTGCCGTCGGCGTCGTACCAGGCCGGAATTCGATGCCCCCACCAGAGCTGCCGGCTGATGCACCAGTCCTGAATCTCGCGCATCCAGGCAAAATAGACGTTGGCGTACTGGTTCGGCACGAACTCGATCTCGCCGTTCTCCACCGCGGCCACGGCGGCTTCGGCGAGGGGCGCGATCTTCACGAACCACTGATCGGTCAGCCAGGGTTCCACAACCGCCTCCGAGCGGTCCCCCCGGGGCACAGTCAGCCGGTGGGGCTCCACACCGTCCAGCAGGCCGAGCGCGTCGAGGTCGGCGACGATGCGCTTGCGCGCCTCGAGGCGGTCGAGACCCCGGTAGGCCTCGGGCGCGTTTGCGTTGATCGCTGCCCGGGCGGTGAATATGTTCTCCAGCGGCAGGCCATGCCGGGCCCCGACCTGGTTGTCGTTGAAGTCGTGGGCCGGGGTGATCTTGACGCATCCGGTGCCGAATTCCGGGTCCACGTACTCGTCGGCGACGATGGGCAGCGCCCGGCCGACCAGCGGCAGGGTCGCCACCTTGCCGACCAGGTGCCGGTAGCGGTCGTCGCCGGGATGCACCGCCACCCCGGTGTCGCCGAGCATGGTTTCAGGCCGGGTGGTGGCGACGACCAGGTAGCCCTTGCCGTCGACGGTTGTGGCGCCGTCTTTCAAGGGGTAGCGGAAATGCCAGAGATGGCCGTCTTCCTCGCGGTTCTCGATTTCGAGATCGGAGATGGCGGTTGCCAGTTGCGGGTCCCAGTTCACCAGGCGCTTGCCTCGGTAGATGAGCCCTTCCTCGTAGAGGCGAACGAACACGTCCATCACCGCGCCGGCGAATCCGTCGTCCAGCGTGAACCGGTCCCGGGACCAGTCGACCGACGAGCCCATGCGCCGCAGTTGCCGCGAGATGTTGCCGCCCGAGCGTTCCTTCCATTCCCAGACCCGCTCGATGAAGGCATCGCGCCCGACCTCCCGGCGCGTCTTGCCTTCGCCGTTCAGTTGGCGTTCCACCAGCATCTGGGTGGAAATGCCCGCGTGGTCCGTGCCCATCTGCCAGAGCGTGCGGCGGCCGTTCATGCGGTGATAGCGGATGAGCGCGTCCATCAGCGTATGCTGAAAGGCGTGCCCCATGTGCAGGCTGCCGGTCACGTTGGGGGGCGGGATGGCGATGCAGTATTCGCTACCCTCGCCGGACGGCGCGAAGTACCCGGCGGCTTCCCACTCTTCGTAAAGTTCGCGCTCTATGGCATGGGGGTCGAAACTGGGCTCCACGTCAGCGCGCTTCCCAGTCGTCCAGTTCGTGGTGGAACAGCGGATAGCCGCGGTCGCGGTAGAACCTGTACCGGGTACGGCCGCTTGCGCGTTTCTCGCCCACGACGATTTCCGCGATGCGGTCGAAGCGGCCGGGGCCGTCCGGCACGTCGTCGGCCAGATTGATCAGCAGCCCGTCGGTGGGCAGCCGGTCGGCGGAATCCGTCCGCTGCCCCACAACCACCGGAGCGTCCTCCGCCTCCGGGGTACCGAGCCGCCCGTGGGGTATCAGCCGGTTCGGGGGGTAGGCCCAGAGCAGGTCGTCGACTTCCCGGGCCTGGGCATCGGATGCGGTGTGCAGGTACGTGCGCTGGCCGTTCCGCATGGCCTTGGCCGCGAGCCGGCAGGCAAAACGGTGCATGGCCGTCTGCTCCACATCCTGGAGGATGTAGAAATCCACCCGCGTCACGCGGCGGCGTCCAGAAGATACTTGAACAGAAGCGCCACCGGGCGCCCCGTCGCGCCGCTCTTGGAGCCGCCCCCGAAAGCGCTGCCCGCCACATCGAGGTGCGCCCAGGAGTAGTTCTCCGCAAATCTCGAAAGAAAGCAGGCGGCGACGATGCTGCCCCCGCCGGAGCCGCCGACGTTGGCCATGTCGGCGAACCTGCTGTCGAGGGCGGACTGGTATTCCGGCCAGAGCGGCATGCGCCAGGCCCGGTCGCCCGTCCACTCGCCGGCGCTCACCAGGGCCTCGGCCAGGGCGTCGTCGTTGGCGTAGACCGCGCTTGCATGATGGCCGAGCGCGGTAATGCAGGCGCCGGTGAGGGTGGCCACATCGATGACCGTCTTCGGCTTGTAGCGGCCGGCGTAGGACAGCGCATCGCACAATACCAGGCGGCCCTCGGCGTCGGTGTTGAGAATCTCCACGGTCTTGCCGGAATGGGTCTTTACGATATCGCCCGGGCGGGTCGCGTTGCCGTTGGGCATGTTCTCCGCCGCTGCGAGAATGGTGACGACATTGAGCGGCAGTTCCGCCTCGATGGCGGCCCGTGTCGCACCCAGCACGGATGCGGCGCCGCACATGTCGAACTTCATCTCGATCATGGCTTTCGGGGTTTTCAGGCTGATGCCGCCGGTGTCGAACGTGATGCCCTTGCCGATCAGGGCGATTGGCGGTTCCCTGGCCCCGCCGCCGCGATAGTTGACGATGATCATTCGCCCGGGCCTGGCGCTGCCCGTGGTCACGGCCATGAACGCCCCCATGCCCAGTTCCGTCATGCGGCGCTCGTCGAGCGCGCTGACCGAGACGTTTGCGGCCCGGCCGAACTTGCGGGCTTTTCTGAGCAGGTAGTTCGGGTCACAGACGTTGGGCGGCTGGTTGCCCAGGTTGCGGGAGAGCTCCAGGCCCTGCTGCAGCGCCTGCCCCTCCTTGACGGCCCTCGCCACACTGGCCCTGGTGCGCGCATCGGCATGGACCCGTATGCGCCCAAGGCGGGCACGGCCGGCCTCGGACTTGTGTTCCTCGAACCGGTAGAGGGCGAGGGACATTTCATGGGTGCCGGTGAACGCCCGCCAGTAGGGGTCGCGATTCTTCACCCGCACGGGAACCAGCGCCCACACGGCATTGCGCACGCCGGCGGCGGCAAGCCCCGCCAGGTCCCGGGCGGTGCTCCTGGCGATTTTCCTGAATTCGGCGGGCTCCACCTCCCCGTCGGCGCCGCCGGCCACGAGAATGCGCTTGACCCGGGACGTGCCGGGCAGCCGGACGGCCAGGTTGGCGCCGGCCTTGTTCTCGAAATCCTGCACCGCGGTGTCGAAGAGGGCGCCCGCACCGAGTTCCTTCGCCGCTTTTCCCGCCGCATTGAGGCCGCACACAAGGCAATGGGTGGCCGCCGTGAGGCTGCCCGTTTTCGTCGAATACTTCATAATCGTGTCGCTGGAGTTAACGGCGATTCTAGTGTCCTGTTCCAAGAGTTTCTATGGTTTCAGCGGGTTGTGGGGGGCCTTTCGCCCGCCGCGCGCGACGCGCCCGGCGCGGGGCGGCGGTTCGGCCGCGGGCTGCTGAGGCATGGTTGCCGCAAGGTATATCAACCGGGAACTGCTCTCGGTGTTCGCGGTGACGGCACTGGTGTTGCTGGTGGTGGCCGTGGGCGGGCGCTTCGTCGGCTACCTGCAGGACGCCGCGGCCGGCAAGTACGCCGCCGAGGGGCTGATCCACGTTCTGCGCCTGCGCCTGCCCGGATTTCTGCAGCTTCTGCTGCCGTTTGCGTTCTACATCGCGGTACTGCTCACGTTCTCGCGGCTGCACGCAGACCGGGAAATGGCCGTGCTTCAGTGCGGAGGTTCCAGCCCCGCAAGGCTCTTGAAGTGGATTGCGGCGCCACTTGCCGGGATGGTTGCCCTCACGGCGTGGCTATCGTTGCAGGTCACGCCGGCCAGCAACGCCGCCCTGGGCACGCTGCTCACCGAACAGCGTGCCCGCACCGCGTTCGAGGCGGTCAATCCGGGGCTGTTCAACGTTTTCGACCGGGACAGCCGGGTCGTGTACGCCGAGTCGGTCAGCGAAGACCGGGGAACCCTCTCCGATGTGTTCATCTCCGACTACCGGCCCGGGCAGCCGGTCGCCACCGTCTGGGCGCGGGAGGGCAGGCAGTTTGTCGACGGGAGCACCGGCAGCCGCTTCCTGGTACTGCGGGACGGGCGCCGTTATCTCGGCACCAGCGGTGCGAGAAACTACCGCGTTACCGCCTTCGAGACGCTGAGTCAACGGATTGCGGAAGAGCGCCGGCCGCCGCGGCGGGTCGACGAGGATGCCGTGCCGACTCTCGCGTTATGGGCGCGCGGCGACCCCGCCGCGGTAGCGGAACTGCACTGGCGGGTCGGCCTGCCGGTGTTCTGCCTGATCAGTTCTCTGCTGGCGCTGGGAATCGCCAGGGCCGGGCCCCGGCAGGGCCGGTTCGCCCGGGTGGTGCCCGCGGTACTGGCGCTGCTCGCCTACTACTTCCTGCTGCTCGTCAACCGCAGCGCGCTGACCGACGGCGCCTTGCCGCTCCCGGTGGGGCTGTGGCCGGTGCATGCGGGCTTCTACGTTGCCGGAGCCGTCCTGTTCGCCCGGGCGGGCCGGCCGGTTTCGGCGTGATGAAACGCTTCGACCGCTATCTGTGTTCGGCGGTGCTGCTTGCCACCGGAGCGGTGTTCCTGGCGTTTCTGGGCCTGATCGCGGTCTTTGCGCTGCTCGAAGAGGCGGGCGAGAACAAGGCGGGATACACGCTGGGGGAGGCTTTGCTGTACGTCGCGCTGACCTTGCCGAGGCGCAGCTATGAACTCCTGCCTTACGCCGTGTTTCTGGGCAGCCTGGTGGGCCTGGGGCATCTGGCGAGCCGGTGGGAACTGGTGACGCTGCGCGCCGCGGGCGTATCGGTGTTCCGGCTTTTTGCGGGCCTCGGTTGGGCCGTCCTGGGCATCGCGCTCGCCGGGGCGGCGCTCGGCGAGTGGGTGGCGCCGGAGGCCGAGGCGCGGGCTGAAGCGCGCAAGGCGCGGGCCTCCAGGGCGGGCGAAGCCATATCCATTGCCGGCTGGTACCGGGAAGGGCCGCTTTACATGCGGGTGGACGCCCTGTCCCCCGGGGGCGCCCTGGTCGGAGTGCGGCAGTACCGGCTGGACGGCGAGGGGGCGTTGGAACGGGTCCGGGAAGCGGCGGGCGGATTCTACGTGGCGGGCGACGTGCCGCACTGGGTGTTGCACGATGTGCTGGAGACGCACGTCGGCGAGAACGCCACCGTTGTCGAGCGGTTGCCGGAAGTGCACTGGCTCGGCGAGATCGATCCGCGGTTGTTGGGTGAGCGCTCGCTGGTGGATCCGAGGCGGCTATCGAGCGGCAACCTCCAATACCGGATCGGTTACCTGGAGCGGGAAGGGTTCGATACGAGCGTGTACAGGCTGGCCCTGTGGAGCAAGCGGCTGCAGCCGGCCGCCATCTTCGGCCTCGTTTTGCTGGCGCTATCTTTCGTGATCGGCCCGCTACGCGAGACCGGCCTGGGGACGCGTGTCAGCGCCGGCATCGTGGTGGGGCTCTGCTTCAAGTATCTGCAGGACCTGCTGGCGCCGATAAGCCAGGTCTATGGTCTGGACGCTCCCGTCGCCGTGGCCCTGCCGATCGCCGCGTGCTGGCTGGCGGGGTTCTGGGGCCTGCGCCGGGTGGCGTAGCCGGCGCGTTGCACGATTCTCAGGGCGCGCGATAGAGGATGCGGCTGCCGCTCCACAGGTCGGGCCAGGTTCTGCGCTCAGTGTCGAACAGCGCCCACCAGTAACCGAGCCCGAGTATGCCGATCGAAACCATCGCCGCGAACAAACGCACCGTTGCCTGGTTGAGCGTGATGGGGCCGCCATCGTTGGAAACGAGGCGCAGCCGCCAGGCGCGCATGCCCGCCGTCTCACCCGCCCGCAGCCAGAACCAGGCGAAGAACAGGTAAGCTTCCAGGAACAGCACCGACTGAACGAGCGCCCCGTACACCGCATCGCCGCCGTTGGCGATCACCATGGCCAACAGGGTGATCAGCCAGAGCGCGAGCACGAGCAGGCCGTCGTAGACCATCGCGGCGAGGCGGCGGAGCAGTCCGGCCGGCGTGCTTTCCGGCTCAGAAACTGGCGGTGTTGCCATTGACGGTGGCCGTGCGGCCGCAGAACTCCTCGGTGTGCATGGCCGTAATGGTGTCGATGTCGGTGCAATTGGCCCAGGCCCGTTCGCCGCCGCCAAGGCGCAGCGCGACATTGGCGACTTCAGGCCCGCTCTTGCCGTGCACGACGCAGTAGCCTTCCACCTCCGCGTTTCCGTCGTGACCGGAGAGCACCTCTCTGGGCGGCGCCGCGGCATCGATCTCCCGCTGGGGATCGGCGTATCGGAATCCGTTGGCAGGCGGCGCAGTGGAGTAAACCCCGAACGCATGGGTGCTCAGAAAACCGCCGTTCGCGGTAATGAGCCCATGCGTGCCGGGCGATGCGCGCAGCAGTTCCGCCATGCGGGCAATGGAGTGCATGACGTAGTTGTTGAGCGGGCCGCCCGCAAAGGTCAGGCCGCCGGTAACCGTCAGCGGGCGTGCGGTGTCGAGGCCGAGTTCGGCCGCGGCCACCTGCACGGCGACGGGGAAGCAACTGTAGACGTCGACGTGGTCGAGGTCGTCCGGCGTCAGCCCCGCCAGTTCCAGGGCCCGGTTTCCGGCGATGCGGATGGCCGGGGAACTGTGGAAATTGTCGCGGTTGGAGGCGAGGTAATGGTCCTTGCCGTCGGTGCCGGACCAGGGGTAGACCCACTTGCGCCTGGGAATCCCGAGCGCGGCCGCCCTGGCCTCGGAACAGAGAATGAGCGCCGCGGCCTGGTCGACGTTGTTGTTGGCGTTCATCAGCTTGGGATACGGGAACGTCACGGCCCGGTTCGCGGGCGACGGGGTGCGGATTTCCTCGGCCGACCTCGCTTCGCGAATCCACGCGTGCGGGTTGTCGGCCGCCACCCGGCTGAATCCCGCCCAGAGTTCCGATATGCGCTCGAGATGTTCTTCCACGCCCTCGCCAAGGTGATGGCGGCGCGCGGTCTCGAAGATGGCGTATATCTGGGAAGCGCGCCGGATGCCGAGGCCCAGTTCCGCCGGATGCCCCATCTCGCCGTCCTTGCCGATGTAGAGGTCCGGCGAGCCGTCGATGGTGCGCCACTTCAGCTTGATGGCCGCCCGCCTTGCCCTGGCCTGGCTGTAGCCGCACTCGGCACCGGTCATTACGATGACATCATGCCTTCCCGACCGGATATCGAGGGCCGAGCGGTTCACCACCGCCTGCACGTAGTTGCCGCCGAAGGGCGTCAGCGCCGTTTCCGCCGTCGTGTTGCCGAGCGCCTCGCAGACTGCCCGGGCCGGGTTCTCATAGCGCCAGAAGCCCCGGATCACCCGCATCGAGCCCGCGTGCTCCAGCAGGGCCGGGCACTCCGCGTCCGCGGCGGCCGCGCGCACCGCGCCGATCATGAGGTCTATGGGCTCCCGCGCCGCCTCGGGATCGCGGATTCGCTGTTCGAGCTGGCTGATTCCGACCAGTACCGGTGATTGCACTGAAAGGTTCCCCGAATGCAGAGCGCGGCATGATAGCGTGTTTCGAAGTAATCTATGCGCGGCTCGAAGGCCCTGCCCGCCGAGGACGAACATGAAGGCTTGCAAACGAATTCGCCGCGCCCTGTTGCTGGCCCTGCCGGCGCTACTGGCCGCGGAACCGGGCCATGGCTTTCAGTGGAGCGATACGGAACTGCAGTTGCAGGTCGGCAATCTCGACATCCCCAACTTTGCCGGCGGGGGCGACGACCTCCATCTCATCTATACATTCCAGCACGCCAGCGGCTGGAAGTACGGCGACAACTTCATATTCGCGGATGTGATCGACGCCCGTCGGTCGGGTTTTCAGGATTTCGACGTCTACGGCGAGTGGTACTCGAATTTCAGCCTCGGCAAGATCAGCGGCAAACAGATCGGGCGTGGAGTCGTTTCGGATATCGGGATCATCACGACGCTCCAGCACGCCTACGACGCGAAAATCTGGAAGTACGGCGCGGGCATACGCCTCGCCCTCGATCTCCCGGGTTTCGCGTTCGCCAACCTCGATACGCTGGCCCTGATCGATGCCAGCAGGGGCGTGGAATCCGGAGGCGCTCCCAAGGAGGGCGACTCGATGCTGATCGACTTCAACTTCGGGCGCCCGTTCCAGATCGGCGGGTCCAGTTTCAGTATCGTAGGCCACATCGAATACCGGACCGGGCCGAAAAACGAGTTCGGGCAGAAAGCCAAGTCCTGGCTATTCGCCCAGCCGCAGCTTCGCTGGAACCCCAATGACCGAATCGCCTTGGGAATCGAGTATCAGTTCTGGCTGAACAAGCTGGGTGAGGACGCCACCGACGAGAGCGCCGTGCAGGCGTTGCTGGTCTGGAAGTTCTGAGTTGATTCCAAATTGAAAAAAGCACCGCCCGCTTCCCGAATCGAAGATGTCCTGGAATTCTGGTTCCGGCAGCTCTGCCCGGAAGACTGGTTCAACGGCGGCGATGCGGTTGACGAGCGCATCAGGAATCGTTTCGGGGAACTGCATGAAGCGCTGCGGGAACAGGTGCCGGAGAGCTGGCGGGCGAGTGCGCGCGGCATGCTGGCGGCCGTGATTGCCCTCGACCAGTTTCCACGCAACATCCACCGGGGCACCGCCCGCGCTTTCGCGGCGGATGGCGCCGCGCTTGCGCTCGCCAAAGAGGCGCTTGCCCGCGGCCTCGACCGGGAACTGCCTCTCGCCGAGCGCAAGTTCCTGTATCTGCCATTCGAGCACAGCGAGGACCCGGCCGATCAGGTGCGCTCCGTCGAGCTTTTCGCCACCCTGCGGAGCGAACAGGACCTCTCCTACGCGCTGCGGCACAAGGAGATCATCGACCGGTTCGGGCGGTTTCCGCACCGCAACGCGGCGCTAGCGCGCGTTTCCACGCCGGAAGAAACCGAATTCCTGAAGGAGCCGGGTTCCTCGTTCTGAGGGAATTGTTCCGGTAAGGCCGGCGCCGGCGATCCGAGGGGATGTCCTGTTGTCCGAAACCTTTTGAACTTTGCGCTGTCGTTACCGACCCCGCCGCGCACGCCGTCGTTGGCTCCCCCGGTCGGTACTATTGGAATGGCTTGGCCGGTACGGCTTTCTTTATCGATCCCAAGGAAGGCATCGCCGTCGTCGGCATGATGGAGATCCTGAATGGCTGGCCTTCGTATCCACAGAACCTGCGGGTTGCCACCTATCAGGCCGTGACGGATTCGGGGATCCGAAACTGACAGGGAGGACCCGCGCGTGCTCACCTCGCGGGGAACTCGATGATATGGTGAAGCAATATTGAAGATACGGGGAACCCGTATGAAAACCACCATAGAGCTTCCCGACGATTTGCTGGAGCAGGTGAGGGGCGTGGCCCGGAGGGAGGGCGCCACCCTTCGCGCGCTGGTGGAGGAAGGCCTGCAGCGCACCCTTGAAGCCCGCCGGAGGCAGGCGCGGCGGCATCTTGACTTTCCGAAATATGGCGGCAGCGGGCTCACGGTCGAGTATCAGGGCGCATCGTGGAATCGGATCAGGGACGAGGTCTACCGCGAGCACGGCGCGTGATCGCTATCGACACGAACCTGCTCGTCTATGCCCACCGCCCGGAGATGCCCTTCCACGAGCGCGCCCGCGAGGTGCTGACTGGCGCGGTGGGCGGAGTGGAACCCGTTTCGGTTCCCTGGCCGTGCGCCCACGAGTTTCTCGCGGTCGTCTCGAACCCGAGAATCTTCAGGGATCCCACGCCGATGGATGCGGCCCTGGATGCCGTGGCACGACTCCTCGAGAGTCTCGGCGGCGGCTTCCTGGCCGAGGGGGAAGGCTACCTGCGCGCACTTGAGCGGATTGCCCGACCCGCGCTACTGCAGGGGGCGGTCGTGCACGACGCCCGGATTGCCGCGCTCTGCCTGTACCACGGCGTGCGCGTGCTCTGGTCTGCGGACAGCGACTTCTCGCGATTCCCCGACCTGACGGTGGTCAACCCGCTGCCGGTGGGTTGACGGCGGCTACCGCTCGCCCCGCGCGAGCACAAGGAGCGCCCGGTCAGAACGTCGGCGCATCTGCAGACCCGGCCTGTTCACATCGAGCCGGCCCGCCGAGGCAGGCGATGATCCTTGGGCGCAAGAGGGCAGAATTGGCGTGTGCTGGCCCGGCACCTGCGCTATAGTTTTTGCTTGTGGCCATCAACGCCGCTCCAACCAATAGGAGCACTCATGACCGTATGCCTCGCCAAGTTGGTCACCACCCAATCCGTGCCCGGCCGCGGCAAGGGCATGGTGCTGTCGGTCGCCATCGGCACGGCCTCGCGGCTCAGGTAGCGGCGGAAGAGCGCGGTCACCAACTGCCGCATGCCGAATGACGTCAACCAGACCCCGGAGGAGGGCGCCCGAGATCGGATCGATGCCCGCCTCCGGACCGCGGGCTGGCATGTGCCGGACAAGGAAGCGCTCCGTCAATCCATCCTCAAACAGGCATTTTCCGGCCACCTCGTCCCTCAGAACCGCGACGACGAACCCGCCGCCAATCTTCTACAGCGCATCAAGGCCAAAAACAGGTCACAAGAGCCAGCGGGAACGAAGCGCAAGGCACCGGCCGCGTGAACGACCGCTACGATACGACCGATAACGTTGAGGCGCAGTTTGAGCCCGGTTCTTGCGATCGTGTGTTGGTGAACAAGCTTGGCATCTCCAACGTGGAAGATATGGATGACGTCGAACTGGACCTCTTGAAATACCTGTATGAGGATGTCCTCGGTTCGGTGGAAGCGGACCAACGCCTAGGTGTTGCCGACATTTGTGAATGGCATCGCCGCTGGCTGGGGAACGTTTACGTCTGGGCTGGCCAGTACCGCACACTCAACATGAGCAAGGGGGACTTCATATTCGCGGCCAGCGCTCAAGTGCCAAGGCTCATGGGCAACCTGGACAAGGAGGTTCTTTCGGTTCGCACTCCGTGCGCGGGAATGTCCGAAGATCAACTCTCCGAAGCGATTGCCGTCGTTCACGTCGAACTGATACTGATACACCCTTTCCGGGAAGGAAACGGGCGCTTATCGCGCCTGCTCGCTAACGTGATGGCGCTGCAGGCTGGCAGGCGCCAACTGGACTACACGATTTGGGATGAACGCAAGGCCGACTACATTGCCGCCATTCAAGCAGGCCTGAGCGACTACGAACCCATGAAGGGCTTGGTCAAGCGAGCGTTACACGAGACGGCTGGGCAGCGAGATGAATAAGTCTCGCTTCAATCTCACGTACCGGCTTTCCGGTCTCGATCGCCGTAGAACTGGCTACGCTTCGAATTGTTTGCCGCCTCGCGTTCACGGGATCGCGCAGGTGAGGGTTGGTCTCGGACAGCGGCTTGCGTTTCATGGCGCAATTATAGCCCATCGGGATTTGATCGCCCCGACTAACCGAAAGGCAGCGCAACGCGACGGGTTCACGGAGAAGCCAACCCTTGGAAACGCCAATCACATCCGTGAGCATGGGGCCGGCATCGAAAGAAGTGGTCCCCGATTTTTGAACAACTCGCTAAGGTGTGGTCGATTAGCCGCAGGAGGCAATCGAGATGGCAAAGAGGAAGCAGTATTCAGCCGAGTTCAAGGCGAAGGTGGCGCTGGCCGCGATCCGGGGTGACGAGACGGTCGCGGAGCTGGCCAGCCGCTATCAGATTCACCCGAACGTGATCGCCAAGTGGAAGCGCATGGCGCTCGACAACCTGACTGACGTGTTCCGTCGCGGCCGCTCGGCCGATTCCGCAGACCGCGAAGCGGAGATTCGCACGCTGCAGGCGAAGATCGGTGAACTGGTCGTGGAGCGTGATTTTTTAGCGCGGGCCTTTGATCGATGAGCGTCGAGCGACGGCGCGCCTGTATGGTTCGGGATCATCCCAAGCTCAGCGTCTCCAGGCAGTGCCGGCTCCTTCAGATCAGCCGGGGCGGTCTGTACTACGAGAAAAAGGGCGAGTCGGCGTTCAATCTCGAGTTGATGCGCCGGATCGACGAGCAGTACCTGAACACGCCCTGGTACGGCAGCCGTCAGATGGCGCGCTGTCTGAAACGGGAGGGGTATGCGGTGGGCCGCAAGCGGGTCCGACGGCTGATGCGGCTGATGGGTCTGCGCGCGCTGGCGCCGGGCCCGGCAACCAGCCGCAGGAACCGGAAACACCGGGTTTATCCGTATCTGTTGCGCGATCGCGTGATCGACGGCGCCAACCAGGTCTGGTGTACCGATATCACCTACGTGCCGATGGCCCGCGGGTTCGTCTACCTGGTGGCGATCATGGACGGGCACACCCGGCGGGTGTTGTCGTGGCGGCTCTCAACGACCCAGGACCGGCACTTCTGCCTGGAGGCGTTGGACGAGGCATTGGAGCGCTACGGACGGCCGGAGATCTTCAACAGCGATCAGGCCAGCCAGTTCACCAGCCGGGAATGGACCGATCGGCTCAAGGCCGAGGGCATCGCGATCTCCATGGATGCCCAGGGTGCCTGGCGCGACAACGTCTTCATCGAGCGCCTCTGGCGCTCACTGAAGTACGAATGCGTGTACCTGAACGCCTTCGGTACGGTACGCGATGCCCACCGCCAGATCGGTTTGTGGATGACCTATTACAACCGCGAGAGGCCTCACTCGACCCTGGGCGGCAAGACGCCGGCAGAGGCCTACGCCAGCAATTGGAAGCGCGCAGCATGCACCAATCACGAGATTCGGTGCGGACCTGTGGACCCATCAGCTTGCGCGAACGGCTTAGTCGAGGAGCGATTGGAGGACGCTCAGAGCGCCTATGTGGGAGTCGTCGCGGGTGCTTGGGGCGCCGACAGTTACGTGTTGTAGAGGAAGCACTGGTCTGGAATACGCAGTCAGTAACGGGTCTCGACGTAGTGTGCGGATCGGCTGGCGCAGGGAAGGCCATTCTTGTCTTTGTGCGGCTTGAGTTTTCCGTTTCGCTTCTTGCGTCGGAAGCGCTTGCCACAGTAGTAGCACTCGTAGATGTGTATCGGACCTTTCGATTGAACATGCGACCAGCGGTTTCGGGCACCGACTCCGCTTCGGGTAGTCCCGGTGGCGTTGAGGGGTTCGGTGGAATAAACCTGGCGTGCCCGGGTGGGAGTCCGCGGAATGCCAACTGGACCGGAGTGGGTGAGTTCGACAGCGAAACGGGGGACGAACGATTCGTTGGTGACACTCGCTCCTTCGATACGGTCAAGACGGTAGCTGCGATGAGCGTCCTTGTTGCGGTTGTGGGCATGAAGGATGATGTGGCCCTCGCGCGTTTCGCGTAAGGAATACGGTTCGATCAGCCTGCTCGATCCCAGGTAGCGCAATTCGACGCAGAGGCGGTTGGCCGCGGCAAATCGGATTACGTCGAGATGGCTTCGAAAAGCCGGGTGGGCGTGCGCCGGGATTGAAGCTGGGATGGGGACGAGACGGTTGCGGATGACCCGCTCCCCGGCGACTACGGTGTAGGGTGCGGGCGAGTGGGGCGTCGACCCGCCGATGAGCCATTCGAAAAAGGCCGGCAACGCGTCCCAGAAGTCGTTGAACGAGGGCAGCGTCCGCAATTGGTGCGCGAGCATCTGTCGCCAGCTACCCTCCAGCAGTTCCCGTGATGGCTGCAACTCGTCGAAAGTCGGCGGTTGTATGCCCTTGAATGCGCATTTCTGGCGAAGCACGTCGAGCATTACGGCCGGTGTTGGTCTGGAGTCGCCGTTGCGGTAGAGGTTCACCACGTCGTAGAGATCCCTCGGTCGGGCACGCTCGCCAAGCGCCCGGGTCTTTTCCGCGAAGGCTTCCTCGTATGGGTACGAGGTGACTGTTATTCCGTTGGCTGGTTCGTCGCTGTAAGGGTGGAAGACGGGTAGCCGGGTTGGCGGCAAGACGAGCAATTCGTCTGCCGTGAGGTCGAACTTGATTCGCGGCATGTTCGCTCCGCGAGGGGAAACCGGCCCTCGGTAGCCGATGCGGGCCTGGCATGCAATTTGTTCACGGGTGTTGCGATAGAGGTCGATTCGTTGAGCGTCGACCGGGATTTCGATTCCGGTGCGGTCATAGATGGCTGCGGCGAAGTCCGCGAATACGTTCCGCAGGAATACCTCATCGAGATGCGCAGGATCGGTGAGAGTAAAGTCCAGATCTTCGGAGAAGCGATAGGTTTCGAAGAAACACTTCTTGAGGCAGGTTCCGCCTTTGAACACCCAGCTATCCGAGATTTCATCATGGCTGCCGACGGCCCAGAGCAGCCACCCCAGGACGTAGTCTTTCTCGACGACGTGGGGGTTCAGGCCGAGAACATCTGCTTCATCGAGTATCTCGCGTTTGTCAATCATCTCGGTAACCATGCCAGCCGGGCGGAATGCGCAGCCGCCAGTGTGATATGGCCACAGTGCAAGGCAGAGCCGGATCGAGCATGGCGTAGCCCCCTGTAAGCCTGTCCGTGCATGCATCGACGAGATTGCGCTCGGCATGCTGTTCCGCGATGAAACCGAGGCGCTTGAAAACGGCGCCGTTACCCAGGCATACGGCATGATCGATCAAGGTGGCATCGTCGCGATCGTCATGCACCAGGTAAGCCGCGACGCAGTCGGCGACATGCTGTCCGCCGCCACCGACGGCTGGATTGTCGAGCATGTCGACAATTGTCCTGTGGATATCGGACACCATCACCCGCGAACGGCTCCGCCACACGCTTCTGGTACCGAATAGCGTCCGGGGATGGGTATGACGCAGCAGGAACTGGGTGCCGTGGTGTTCCTGCTCTTTCTCGTGGACGGGACGCGTGGTCATGACGACGATGGGCCGGAACAACTGCTCCGTGAGGTCCCAGTGTTCGGCAGCCGTCCAGCCGCCGATGTAGCACGGCGAGTAGAGAGCCGGGACGAGGACCCATGGGTCGTCCAGGACCCGGGCCCTGTCGACGGCGTCCAGCGTGGCGGCGGCGTACGTTCCGGGGCCGACGCGGCGCAGCCAGCCTTGTTGTGCCCAGCGCCACAGAAGCTTGCTCGCCGCGGAGCGATTCACGTCGAGCGCTGAGACGACGTCGGCAGTGTGGACGAGGTCGCCTGACTGACGTAGCACGGTGGCGAGTCTGCGCCTGCCAAGGGAGATTGAAGAAGGGGCCGTCAGCGGTTTGTTCATTGTCATAAAATACCAATTTATGAGATTTTATGTCAATGAGATAACTGGTGCCTGGGGAGAGACTCGAACTCTCACATGGTTGCCCATACCAGATTTTGAGTCTGGCGCGTCTACCGATTTCGCCACCCAGGCTGCAGGTGCCGGCCCGCTTCGGGCGCCGGGCGGCGAATCTTATCACCGCTGCCCCGGAGTGCGTAGAATGCGCCGTCCGCGTCTTGTTGGTCGGTAAAGCCAATTGCAGAAATCGGATTTCGCCTACGAGCTTCCCCGCGAACTGATCGCGCAGGCCCCCTTGCCGGAACGCGACGGAAGCCGGCTCATGCATCTCGGGGCGGCCGGGCCGGAGCACCGGCGATTCGGCGACCTGCCCGGGCTGCTGGCTCCCGGGGACCTGCTTGTAGTGAACGACACCAGGGTCATCAACGCTCGCCTGCACGGCATCAAGGACACCGGGGGCTCGGTCGAGCTGCTCGTGGAACGCATCGAGACGGACCGGGTCGCGCTCTGCCAGGCCAGATCGAGCAAGCCGTTGCGGCCAGGGCGGGTGGTGAACGTCTCGGGCTGGCGGCTTGGAGTGGTGGAGCGCGAGGGAGAGTTTTTCCGCCTGGAGTTCCCCGTAGCGGTCGGTGGTTTTCTCGAACGATTCGGCGAGACGCCGCTGCCGCCCTATATCGAGCGAGCGCCGGGGCCCTGCGACAGCCGCCGCTACCAGACCGTCTATGCGGCCAGGCCCGGCGCCGTGGCTGCTCCCACCGCGGGGCTGCATTTCTCGGAACGCCTGTTCAAGAGGCTCGCCGAACGTGGAGTGGAGGTCTCGGCAATCACCCTGCACGTCGGCGCCAGTACTTTTCAGCCGGTACGCACCGAGGACATCGCCCGGCACCGCATGCACGCCGAACGTTACGAGATATCGGCCGAGACCGCGGCGCGCATTCACGCCTGCAGGCGGGCGGGCGGCCGCGTGGTGGCGGTGGGCACTACGGTGGTGCGCGCACTGGAGGCCGCCGCTGCCTCTTCGGGCGGCATCGGGGCCGGTGCGGGCGAGACCAGCCTGTTCGTAACGCCGGGATACCGCTTCCTGGCGGTGGATGCGCTGCTTACAAACTTCCACCTTCCCGAATCTACCCTGCTGATGCTCGTCTGCGCCTTCGCGGGCTACGACAGCGTCATGGGGGCCTATGCGCAAGCCGTTGCGGCCCGTTACCGGTTCTTCAGCTACGGCGACGCCATGTTCTGCGAGCGGGGCGCGGGTGTTTGAGGTTCTCGCACGGGACGGGCAGGCGCGCCGGGGCCGCCTGACGACCCTGCACGGCACGGTGGAAACCCCGGTTTTCATGCCGTGCGGCACCTACGGCACGGTCAAGGCCATGGCGCCGGCATCGCTCAGGGAAGTCGGCACGCAAGTCGTGCTGGGCAATACCTTTCACCTGATGTTGCGTCCCGGCGACAAGGCGATTCGGAATCTGGGCGGGCTGCACGAGTTCATGAGCTGGGACGGCCCGATACTCACGGACAGCGGCGGCTTCCAGGTGTGGAGCCTGGGGGATCTGCGCAAGCTCGACGAACAGGGCGTCGAGTTCCGTTCGCCCGTGGATGGCGATGTGGTCCGCCTGACGCCGGAGCGGTCGGTCGAGGTGCAGTGCAACCTGGGCTCGGACATCGTCATGGTGCTGGACGAATGCACGCCGTATCCCGCCACGGAGCGGGAGGCGCGGGGCTCGATGAGCCTGTCGATCGACTGGGCGGTACGAAGCAAGGCGGCGTTCGAGGCCGAAACGGGGTTAGGGGAATCCGGAACCGCTGGCGACGCGCTGCTGTTCGGCATCGTCCAGGGGGGGATGTTCGACAATCTGCGTCGCGAGAGCCTGGCGGGCCTGATCGACATCGGCTTCGGCGGCTACGCCATCGGCGGGCTGTCCGTCGGCGAGCCCAAGGACGAGATGGCGGCCGTGATGCAGGGCCTGATGCCGGCGATGCCCGGGTCAAGCCCCCGCTACCTGATGGGGGTGGGAACGCCACAGGACCTGGTGCGCGGCGTGCAACAGGGCGTCGACATGTTCGACTGCGTCATGCCGACCCGGAACGGCCGCAACGGCTACCTGTTCACCAGCCGGGGCGTACTGAAAATCCGCAACGCGAGGCACAGGACGGCGGATACGCCACTGGATCCGGAGTGCCTCTGCTACACCTGCGCGAACTTCTCCCGGGCCTACCTGCACCACCTCGACCGGTGCAACGAGATGCTCGGCCCGATGCTCATGACGCACCACAATCTGCACTACTATCACCACCTGATGCGTCGATTGCGCGGGTCTATCGAAACGGGTACATTGCCGAGCCTCGTCAAATCCCTGAACGACGGATGGAATACGCAAGATGAGTCTGTTTGAAACAGCCTGGGCCGCGGACGGCGGCGGGGGAGGCGGTTCCGGCCTCATTAACATCCTGTTCCTGGGCGGTTTCGTACTCATCTTCTACTTCCTGCTCATCCGTCCCCAGAGCAAGCGGCGCAAGGAGCACGCGGCCCTGGTCGCGGGCCTCTCCAAGGGCGACGAAGTGATCACCGCCGGCGGCCTGGCCGGCAACATCACCAAGGTCGAAGACGATTTCGTGAAGGTGCAGCTCGCCTCGAAAATCGAGGTCCGCATCCAGAAAACCGCCGTCAGCGCGACCCTTCCCAAGGGCACGCTGAAGTCGCTGGACGAGCCGGGCTAGGGGCGCGGCGGGGTCGAGCCGGGGTAGCCAACTCATGCAGACCGGTCGCGGTTCAGGCCTGATCGGCGAGAATATCCTGGGGCTGCCGAAAGCCGCTACCCGGGCGCCCAACACCTCGTCGCCCGCCCGTTATCTCTTTGTTCTGGCGGTTATGGTCATCGGCGCCATCTTTTCGGCGCCCAACCTGTTCCAGCCGGACCCGGCGCTGCAGATCAAGCCGGAGGACACCACCGTCGCCGTCGGCCCGGCCCTCGTCGAGCGCGCCCGATCGGCCCTGACCGAGGCCGGCATCGAGGTCATCGGCGGAGAAATTGCCGACGGGTCCATATTCCTGCGCCTTGCGGACGACGACAGCCAGTTGCGCGGCCGGGAGATCGTGGTGCGCGCCCTCGAAGGGCTCGAAGAGCACTATGTCGTGGCGCTCACCAGGGCGTCCACGACCCCCCGGTGGCTGCAGGACCTGGGAGCGAAGCCCATGTCGTTGGGGCTCGACCTGTCCGGCGGCGTGCATCTGCTGCTGCAGGTCGACATGCAGAAGTTCCTGCGCGACCGCATGGTGAGCATGCAGGAAACCGCCAGGGACGCGCTGGTGAAGGCGCGGGTGCGTTATGTGGGGCGCGACTGGGTGGACGGCACGCTGCTCAGGATTCCGTTCCGGTCCGCCGAGGTGCGCGACCGGGCCGCCGAGGCCCTTGCCGAGACGTTGGACGGCTTCACCAGCGAGAGCCTCGACGAGGCGGACGGCTACATCCTGCAGTTCACGATGGACGAGGATTACCTGAGGGAACTGGAAGACGCGGCGATCTCCCAGAACCTGCAGAGCCTGCGCAACCGGGTGAACGAACTCGGGGTCTCCGAGCCCCTGGTGCAGCGCCTCGGGCGGGAGCGCATCGTGCTCGACCTGCCCGGCATCCAGGACAGCGCCGAGGCCAAGCGCATCATCAACAAGTTCGCCAACCTGGAGTTCCGGCTGGTGGCGCTCGGCAACGACCGCAGCGCGCTGACCGAGACGATGCCCTACCAGGGAGCGCCAATCGTCCTGTTGCGGCAGAACATCGTCACCGGCGACCAGGTCATCAACGCCACCCAGAACTACGACCCCGAGACCAGCCAGCCCCAGGTGAGCATCCGCCTGAACAACGACGGCGGCATCGCCATGAACAATGCCACCAAGGACAACGTCGGCCGCTCCATGGCCATCATCTTCATCGAGCAGAAACCGCGCAGCCGGGTGGTGCTGGTGGACGGCGAGGAAACGGTGGAGCGCTATTCGGAAGAGGAGCGGCGGCTGATCAGCGTGGCGACCATCCAGTCGGCGCTGGGCTTCAACTTCCGCATCACCGGCCTCGACATCGGCGAAGCCAGGGACCTGGCCCTGCTCCTGCGGGCGGGCGCACTGGCGGCACCCATGTACATCGTCGAGGAGCGCACGGTGGGGGCGAGCCTCGGCGAGGAGAACATCGAGCGGGGCCAGCAGTCGGTGGTGGCGGGCTTCATCCTGGTGCTGATCTTCATGCTGGTCTACTACAAGTGGTTCGGGCTCGCCGCCGACATTGCGCTGACGGCCAACCTCATGCTGCTGATCGCCGTGATGTCCGTGCTTGGGGCGACGCTCACGCTGCCCGGTATCGCGGGCATCGTGCTCACCGTCGGCATGGCGGTGGACGCCAACGTCCTGATCTTCTCCCGCATCAGGGAGGAGCTGAAAAACCGGGGCCCCCAGCAGGCCATCCAGGCCGGCTTCGACCGGGCGATACTGACGATTCTTGACGCCAACATCACCACCTTCTTCGTAGCCATCATCCTGTTCTCCATCGGCAGCGGGCCCGTCAAGGGCTTCGCGGTGACCCTGTCGGTGGGCATCGTCACCTCCATGTTCACGGCCATCATGGGCACCCGGGCGCTGGTGAACCTGATGTACGGCGGGCGCAGCCTGAAGGCGTTGCGCATATGAAGCTGCCGGTCTTCGACTTCATGGGCAAACGCCGCATCGCGGCCATTGCCTCGATGACGGCGGTGGTGGTGTCGGTTGCCTTCCTCGGCTTGCGGGGCCTGAACCTGGGGCTCGATTTCACGGGCGGCACCCTGGTGGAAGTCGGTTTCCCGCAGCACGTCGATCCCGTGTCCGTCAGAACCCGCCTGGAGTCGGCCGGGTTCGTCGACGGCGTGGTGCAACACTTCGGCACCGACCAGGACATCCTGATCCGCATGCCGCCACAGCTCGGGACAGACCAGGCGACGCTGGGCGACCGTATCCTGGCCGCCATTCAGGAGGATTCGCCGGGCGCCGTCATGCGCCAGTCGAACTTCGTGGGTCCGGTGGTCGGCGAGGAACTCGCGGAGAGCGCCGGGCTCGCCATACTCACCGCGCTCGGGGTGGTGATGCTCTACATCCTGTTCCGCTTCACCAAGCAGTTCGCGGTGGGCGCGGTGGCTGCCCTCGCACACGATGTGGCCGTGGTGCTCGGCATCTTCTCGATCCTGGGTTGGGACTTCGACCTGCCCGTGGTGGCGGCCATCCTGGCGGTGGTGGGCTATTCGCTGAACGACACCATCGTCGTCTCCGACCGCATCCGCGAGAACTTCCGCACCATCCGCAAGGGTTCCCCCATCGATGTCATGAACACCTCGCTCAACCAGATTCTCGGCCGCACGCTGGTCACCTCACTGACCACCCTGTTCGTGCTGCTGGCTCTCCTGATTGCCGGAGGCGAGGGCATTCGCGGGTTCGCCGCCGCGCTCACCATCGGCGTCGTGGTCGGCACCTATTCGTCGATCTACGTGGCCGGGAACGTGCTCGTGCTCATGAACATCTCCCGGGAAGACCTGGTTGTTCCGGAAAAGGAGCGGGAAAGGGACACGTTTCCCTGAGGGTTTCCCCCCAGCGCGCCGATCAGGCGAGGGCCTCGCGAGCCTGCAATCCTCCAACGACCTCGGCGACCCTGCCGGCCGCGTAATCGATGTCCTGCCCGGTGGTATAGCGGCCGATGCTGAAGCGCAGGCTTGCATGCGCGAGCGCATCGGGCACGCCCAGGGCGCGCAGTACGTAGGAAGGCTCGACGCTCGCCGACGTGCAGGCGGAGCCGCTGGACACCGCGATGTCGTCCAGCGCCAGCAACAGCGTTTCGCCGTCCACGCCCTCGAACGCAACGTTCAGGCAGCCGGGGAGGCGCTGGTGCTCGTCGCCGTTCAGCACCGCCCCCGGAACCTGTTTCAAAAGCAACCAGAGTCGCTGGCGCAGTTTCAGAATGCGTTCGTTCTCGGCGGCCATCTCACGCCGCATGATGTCGCAGGCCTCGCCCATTCCCACAAGCTGGTGGGTAGGCAACGTTCCGGACCGCATGCCGCGCTCGTGGCCGCCGCCGTGAATCTGCGCGTTCAGGCGCACCGGCGGGTCGCGCCGCACATAGAGGGCGCCGACACCCTTGGGGCCGTAGATCTTGTGCCCGGAAAGGCTGATCAGGTCGATGGGCATGGCCTGGGTGTCCAGTTCCACCTTGCCGGCGCTCTGGGCGGCATCGACGTGCATGAGGACGCCTTCCTTTCGGCAAGCCTCCGCCATCGCGGCCACATCGTTGATGACGCCGATCTCGTTGTTGGCGTGCATCAGCGAGACGAGCAGCGTGTCGGGCCGCAGGGCTGCGGCAATCTGTGCGGGGGTGACGATGCCGTCGGCGCCGGGCACCAGGTAAGTGACCTCAAAGCCCTGGCGCTCCAGGTAGGCGCAGGTGTCGAGCACCGCCTTGTGCTCGATGGCGCTGGTGACGATGTGCCGCCGGGACGCGCCTTCCGCCACGCCCTTGATGGCCAGGTTGTCCGATTCCGTTGCGCCGGAGGTCCACACGATCTCCCGGGGGTCGGCATTGATCAGGCGGGCAACCCGGGCCCGCGCCTCCTCGACCGCTTCCTCGGCCTGCCATCCGTAGACATGGCTCCTGGATGCGGGGTTGCCGAAATTGCCTTCGGCGAGGAGGCATTCCCCGATCTTGCGGGCGACCCGTTCATCCACCGGGGTCGTCGCCGCGTAGTCGAGATAGACGGCTCTCTTCATTGGGTGGGCCGGTGCAATTTAAGTGATAGCGGGTTATATGGGCCGGGTTGCGATCAGCCCTTCGGCCAGCCTGTCCTGCCGGTGCGCTATCGACTGGACTTCACTTCGCGTCACCAGGCTGGCGAGCGTGATGCCTTTCAGAAAGGAGTCGATCTCGACGGACAGGTCGGCCCAGAGATCGTGGGTCAGGCAGGTGAGGCCTTCCTGGCAGTCGGCGGCGCCGTGACACCGGGTTGCGTCGACCCCTTCTCCGACGGCGGCGATGATGTCCGAAACGTTGATGAACCTGGCGTCGCTCTTCAGCCGGTAGCCGCCCCCCGGCCCGCGCAGGCTCTCGAGCAGGTCGGCGCGCCTGAGCTTGCCGAACAACTGTTCCAGGTAGGAGGAGGAAATGCCCTGGCGACTGGCAATATCCGCAACGCTGACGGGGCCCGTCTCGCGGTGCAGTGCGATGTCGAGCATGGCGGTGACGGCGTAGCGACCCCGGGTTGTCAGGCGCATGGCGTATACGTCGGCGGTGGACCGGAACTCCCTGATGACTGTGGGCGAGTATGCAATACCCGACTAAAACGGTCCACTATTTCACGATGGGGCTTACTGCGGAGTAACTGGTTGAAGACAGGCGTTTCCCGCGTGTCAGCTCCCCGGCTTGCCGGAACGGGGGCCGCTAGTCCGACCTATTCATGAATAGGTCGGGCTAGGTCAGCCGGGCTTGTCCCGGGAAGGGTTGTGCTTCCTGAATTGGGTGAGTATGCCCCGCAACATTCCGACTTCCGTCTCGTCGAGCTGTACGCGGGTGAAAAGGCGTCGCAGCCGTGTAAGGGTCTGCCCCGGGTTTTCGGGGTCGAGGAACCCGGTCTCCACCAAAGATCTGTCCAGATGGGCGAGCAGCGCTTCCACCGCGGCCGCCGTGGCAGGGGCCTTGTCCCAGGCGCGTGGCCGGGGTTTCGCTGCGGCGGACTGCCGGAAGATCTCGTAGGTCACGACCTGCACGGCCATCGCAAGGTTGAGGGACGGATAGTCCTTTGACGCGGGAATCTGCAAATGCATGTTGCAGCGCTGCAGTTCATCGTTGGTCAAACCGCTTGTCTCGCGCCCGAACAGCACCGCCACCGGGCCCGTCGCTGCCTGCCGGACGACTTCCGCGGCCGCTTCCCGAACATCGCCCACGGGCCAGGGTATGCGCCGTTGGCGGGCACTGGTTCCGACCACCCACACGCAGTCGCCGATGGCCGCTTCCAGGTCATCGAACACCCGGCAGCGTTCAATGACATCGCCGGCACTCGCCGCCCGCCACTCGGCCTGGGGATCCGGGAAGCGCTCCGGCCTCACCAGCGCCAGGCGCCCGATGCCCATGGTCTTCATGGCCCGGGCGGCGGCGCCGATGTTGCCCGGATGGCTTGGCTCCACCAGCACGATGCGGATGTTCTCGAGACTCATGTGCGGTAGGCTAACGATCCATGCACCCCATGGCCAACACCGCCTTGCGCGCCGCGCGCCGCGCAGGGCAGATACTGCTGCAGGGCATGGACCGCCTCGACCGGATTCAGGTCGAGGAAAAGGCGCCCAACGACTTTGTCTCCAGCATCGACCGCGCCGCCGAGGACGCCATCGCGGACTCGTTGCGGCAGGCGTACCCGGACTGCGCCATCCGGGGCGAGGAGCGTGGCCTGGCCGGTCCGGACGGCGCTGAGGCCACCTGGATTGTCGATCCCCTCGACGGCACGCTGAACTACCTTTGCGGTATCCCGCATTTCGCCGTTTCCATCGCACTGCAACGGGGCCGGCATATCGAACATGGGGTGATCGTCGACCCCGTGCGCAACGAGGAATGGGTGGCGAGCCGTGGCGCCGGCGCGTACCTGAACGGCAAACGCATTCGCGTCGGCCAGGCCCGGAACCTGGGCCAGGCGGTATTGGCGACCGGAATACCGCCCGCCGCAAGAAACCGCATGGATGAGTACCTGGTGCTGCTCGGGCACTTCACGGCGCATTGCCGCAGCGTACGCAGGCAGGGGTCGGCGGCCCTGGACCTGGCCTATACGGCCGCCGGCCGGGTGGACGCCTTTCTGGAAATGGGCCTGTCGCCCTGGGATGTCGCCGCGGGCGGGCTGCTCGTCCGTGAAGCCGGGGGTTTTGTCGGCGACCTCGGCGGCGGGGACAACTGGCTGGAAACCGGCGACATCCTTGCCGCCAACCCCCGGTGTTTCAAGGCCATGGTCGCCCGGATTCGCGCGTGCGCCTGACCGGCTCCGCCGATGTGCGGGCATTGCTCCCGAAGGGTTGTACGCCGTTCGCCCGCACGATGGTCGAAGCCTGTGGGGGGCGCGGCAAGCGCGTATAATACGCGGCCGCCCGGCTCCCTGAAGCCGGCGCAAGGCACCACATCGCGGAGACGTATATGGCAGTGGAGCGTACCCTGTCGATCATCAAGCCGGACGCCGTCGTCAGGAACCTGATCGGGGAAATCTACTCGCGGTTCGAAAAGGCGGGCTTGAGAATAGTCGCCTCGCGCATGCTCCGGCTCGACGAGCGGAAAGCGGCGGGGTTCTACGCCGAACACCAGGGCAAGCCGTTCTATGCGGGGCTGGTCGACTACATGACGTCCGGCCCGATCGTCGTTCAGGTACTCGAGGGCGAGGGCGCGGTCGCACTGAACCGCAAGCTCATGGGCGCAACCGACCCCCGGGAGGCGGAGCCGAACACCATCCGCGCCGATTTCGCCCAGTCGATCGACGCCAATTCGGTGCACGGGTCCGACTCGCCGCGATCCGCTGCGCGGGAAGTGGCCTACTTTTTCGAAGCCTCGGAAATCCACCCGCGGAGTGGCGGTGGCTGAGCGAGTCAACCTGTTCGACCGCGACCGCCCCGGGCTGGAGGCATTTTTTTCGGACGCGGGCCACAAGCCCTTCCGTGCCCGCCAGGTGATGAAATGGGCCTACCACCGCGGAATGCGCGATCCCCACGGCATGACCGATCTCTCCAAGGGCTTGCGCGGCTGGCTGGACGACACCGCGGTTTTCTCATTGCCGGAGGTATCGGCGCGGCGTCAGTCACCGGACGGCACGGTCAAGTGGGTTGTGCGCGTGGCCAACGGCGATTGCGTCGAGTCGGTGCTGATTCCCGACCGGGGTCGCAATACCCTGTGCGTCTCCTCCCAGGTGGGCTGCATGCTCGACTGCAGCTTCTGCGCGACCGGCAAACAGGGGTTCAACGGCAATCTTTCCACGGCCGACATCATCGGCCAGGTCTGGCTGGCCAACGAGGAACTGCGGGGGCGTGGGGAATCGGTCAGCAACGTGGTGTTCATGGGCATGGGCGAACCGCTCCTCAATTTCGATGCGGTGGTGCGCGCTTCGAACCTCATGATGGACGACCTCGCCTTCGGCATCTCCAAGCGGCGCGTGACGATTTCCACGGCGGGTGTGGTCCCCGCCATCCATGCGCTGGCGGAGTGTTCGGACGTATCGCTGGCGGTGTCCCTGCACGCCCCCAACGATGAGTTGAGAAACGTGCTGGTGCCCCTGAACCGGAAATACCCCATCGCGGATTTGCTTGCCGCCTGCAACCGCTACGTGCAGGGGCTGGGGGAGCGGCGCGTGCTGACGATGGAATACACCCTGTTGAAGGGCGTAAACGACAGCGTGGGGCATGCGCGGGAACTGGCCGGGTTGCTGCGGCCCGTACGCTGCAAGATCAACCTGATTCCGTTCAATCCGTTTCCCGCCTCCGGATACCGGCGGCCGGGCGGCGAATCGGTGCGGGCTTTCCAGAAGACCCTCATCGACGCCGGGCTCGCGGCCATGCTGAGGACCACGCGGGGCGATGACATCGACGCGGCCTGCGGGCAGCTTACGGGCCGTGTTGTCGACCGGACACGCCGTCAGGCCCGGTATCTGGCCCGGGTCGGCGTGGCCCAGGGCGCCTGACGTGAGGAGTGCGGCTTTGCGCCTTCGGAGCATGGGGGCGGGCGGTCTTCTGCTGGTCCTGGCCTCGTTGTCGGCGTGCGCAACCGGAGGCGCCGCCGATTCCGGAGTGCCGGCATCCGCGGCGCACCGGGCCGCGGCGCATCTCGATCTGGCCCGCGCATACCTCCACGGGGAAACTCCGGCCCGAGCCCGGGAGCCCCTGCTGCGTGCACTGGAACTCGACCCCGAACGGGTTGAGGCGCACGTTCTGGCGGGCATCCTTTACGAACGGGGGCGGGAGCCCCGGCTCGCCGAGCGACACTTCCAGGCGGCCCTGGCGCTGGACCCCGACGATCCCCAGGCATTGAACAACTACGGCGCCTTCCTCTACGGCCAAGAGAGATACCGGGCCGCGCTGGGCCCCTTGGGGCGGGCCTCCCGGAATGCGGACTACCGCCTTCGCGACCAGGTCTACGAGAACCTCGGGCTGACGGAACTCGCGCTCGGCCGCGCCGATGCGGCAAGGCACGCGTTCGAACGCGCCCTGGAGCTCGGCGCCAACCGGCCCAGAAGCACCCTGGAGCTGGCCGGCATCCACTACTCCCAGCACGACTACCAGGCCGCCGAACGTTATTACCACGAATTCCTGGCGCACGCCGGCGAGACGGCTCGAAGCCTCTGCCTCGGTTTGCGGCTCGCCGGTGTCGAAGGCGCAACCTTCCGGTCGATGAACCACGCGGAAAGGCTGCGGGCGCGGTTTCCGACAGCGATCTCGTCATGCCGGTAGACGAGCCGGCCACCGTCGATGCGCAGGAACCGGGCGCGGCCTTTCGCGAGGCCCGTGAAGCGGCCGGCCTTTCCATTCCCGAGGTGGCGCAACGGCTTAAGCTGACGGTTCGCCTGATAGAGGCGATCGAGGCGAACGACGGGCAGAGGTTCCCCCCGGAGGTGTATCTGCGTGGGTTTGTCCGAAACTACGCAAAGTTGCTGGGGCTCGAAGCCGGGCCGTTGCTCGAGGCGTACGCATTGGAATGGCCGGCGACGGTGCTGCGGGGTGAAGCAAAGCCGAGGCCGACACCCTCGGATTTCGTGAGCCGGTTGAGCATCGGCGGCCATCCACCGGTTCTGGTCGTGAGCGTGGCGGGCGGTCTGGCGGCGGTGGTGCTGGCCGCATTGGCGGTCTGGCTATGGCCGTCTGACGAGGCGCCTGAATCTCCGGATGCCGCGGTGGCGACATCGTCGATCGAGTCAGCCTCGGTTGCCGGGAGCGAGCGCTCCGCGGCGGAAGCGGGCGGCGCCTCCCGGATAGAGCCCGCTACGGCGGAACCCGCTACCGGGCAGGCCGTCGCAACGGGGGAAGGCGGGCCGGCGTCCGGAGCGGCCGGGGTTCCGGACACGGCCGCTTCTCCGGCTGTCGAACCGGACGGCTTGACGCCCCGGCCGGAACCCGCAACCGAGGCCGCGGCCGGCGGCATCGAACCGGATGCGGCGGCATCGGATACCGGGGTTTCGGGCGATGACGTTTTTGGTGGCTATTCGCAAGCGCCCGGCACAGAGGATTTCGTCGGAGCCGCGGATGACCGTTTCAGCTTCAGCCGCCTGACGCCGACCGGGGACGAGGAGCTGATGTTCGAGTTTACGGAGGATTGCTGGGTCGAAGTCTTCGACACCGAAGGTGAAACCCTCTATCAGGACCTGATGCGCCGGGGCCAGAGCGTGCGCCTGGTGGGCGCGGGGCCCTTTCAGATTCGCCTCGGCTACGCGCCGGGCGTGACGCTGGCGTACAACGGCGAACCCGTTCCCCTGTTGCCGCACACGCGCAACAACGTGGCCTTGCTGGTGGTGGGGCAATAGCCCATGCGGGTTCGGGGCATGCGCGATGTGCTGCCCGGCGAAGCACGCCGGTGGCGCGACGTCGAATCCGCGATGGTGGATGTGCTCGACCGCTTCGCCTATCAGGAAGTGCGGCTGCCGATGCTGGAAACCGTGGAACTCTTCAGCCGCGGGGTGGGCGAGGCGACCGACATCGTCGAGAAGGAGATGTACTGCCTGACCGACCGGGACGGTCAGGCCATGGCGCTGCGGCCGGAGGGCACCGCCGGCTGCGCCAGGGCGCTCGATGAAAACGGGATGCTGTACAACCAGACCCAGCGGGTGTTCTACCGGGGCCCGATGTTTCGCTACGAACGGCCCCAGAAGGGCCGCTACCGCCAGTTCCACCAGATCGGCGTGGAGGCGTTCGGGTTGACCGGGCCCGACATCGACGCGGAACTGATCCAGTTGGGCTGCGAACTCTGGCGGGCCTTGGGAATCGGCGGGGAGGTTCGGCTGGAACTCAACAGCATCGGCTCGCCCGCTGCCCGGGCAGCCTTCCGCGAGGCCCTCATCGGCTGGCTCGAACCCAGGAAAGCGAGTCTCGACCCGGACAGCCGGCGCCGGCTCACCAACAATCCCCTGCGCATTCTGGACAGCAAGTCGGAAGAGACCAGGCGCGCTCTCGACAACGGCCCGGCTTTCAAGGACTATCTCGACGACGCCAGCTCGGAACACTACGCCGGGCTCAAGGCGCTGCTCGCCGAACTGGACATAGACTACGTCGAGAATCCCCGCCTGGTGCGCGGTCTCGACTACTATACGCGCTCGGTCTTCGAGTGGACGACAGACCGCCTCGGCGCCCAGGGGGCAATCTGCGCCGGCGGGCGCTATGACGGGCTTGTGGAGTTGCTCGGCGGCAGGGCAACGCCCGCCGCGGGATTTGCGATCGGCGTCGAACGGGTGGTGCTGTTGCACGATGCGGTGCATGGCGTGTCGCCGGAGGTTCCGGCCGACGTCTACTGCTGCGTATTGCAGCCCGGCTTGCACGGCGCGGCCCTGGCCGCGGTGCAGCGGCTGCGGCGCATGGCGCCGGCGTTGCGCTTCCGCGTGCATGCCGGCGGCGGCAAGCTGAAGAACCAGCTCAAGCGGGCCGACCGGAGCGGGGCCCGCTGGGCGCTGCTGTTCGGCGAGGCGGAGATCCGGGAGGGCCTCGCCGCGCTCAAGGACCTGCGCGGCAGTGCGGAGCAGGAGCGATTGCGGCTGGCGGACGTGGCGGTGCGGCTGAACGGCGGGCGCGCGGCAAAGGAGTAAAGGGTGGCCGACTATCTTACTGACGAGGAACAGCTTGACCGGCTGAAGAACTGGTGGCAGGAGAACGGCACGTCGATGATTGTGGCGGCGGTGCTCGCCGTCGGCGGCATCGCCGGCTGGCGTTGGTACGACTCGGCGCAAGTCACGCAGATGCAGGCGGCTTCCGAGGCGTACGAGTCGTTCCTGGCGGCGACGGGGGATGCGCGCACTGAAATGGCCGCCCGGCTCGATGCTGAGTTCGGGGAGACATCCTATGCCACCTTCGCGTTGCTCCATCAGGCGAAAGGCGCCGCCGAAACCGGCGATGTGGAAGGGGCGATCGGGATGTTAAGCAGAATTGCCGATGGCGGGGCGCACGCGCTCATCAAGGACATCGCCCGCATCCGTCTCGCGCGCCTGCTCCAGGAACAAGACGACGCCGAAGCGGCGCTCGCCGTTCTGGCTCAAGTCACCAGCCAGGGCTTTCGCCCACAGGTGCTGGAATTGAAGGGTGACATTCACGTGCTGCGGGGCGAGCGGGCCCTGGCGCACGAGGCCTATACGGCGGCCGCCGCGGAGGTTGCGCCAGGCGATCAGCGGCCCATTCTCGAGTTCAAGGTGGACGACACGGCTCCGGCGGAGGAAACCTGATGAGCGGCAAGTCTGGCGGTGAGCGCCTGGCCAGGGCCCTGGTCGTCGTGTCGCTCGCTCTCCTGGTCGGAGGCTGCGGCTGGTTTTCCTGGGTGCCCTGGATCGGCGACAGGGACAAGGGCCCGGATCCCATGAAACCGGCCGACCTGGTCGACTTCGTTCCGGAAGCGCGCATCGAGCGGCTCTGGCGAGCCTCCGTCGGCAAGGGGCTGGGCCGCAAGTACCTGCGGCTCAATCCCGTGGTGGTGGCCAACCGGGTCTATGCCGCGGACGGCTACGGCGTGGTCGAAGCCAGGGACCGGTTCAGCGGCAAGCGCGTATGGCGTTCGGAGATCAGCCCGTACAACCTGGCGAAGGGCGGCCGGTTCTCGGGGTTGACGGGCTTCAACTTCTTCGACCGGACAGACCCCAGTTACGTCAGCGGGGGCGTCGGCGCCGGCGGCGGATTGGTGCTGATGGGCACCACCGGGGGAACCGTGGTGGCCCTCTCCGCCACGGACGGGCGGGAAATCTGGCGCGTCTACCTCGGCAGCGAGATTCTCAGCCGCCCGGCCTTCGGCGACGATGCCGTGTTCGTGCAGACCATCGACGGCCGCCTGCTGGCGCTGGAGGAGGACGACGGCAGCGTGCGCTGGAGCTTCGACATCCAGGTTCCCGTGCTGACGCTGCGCGGGACGGCCTCGCCGGTGTTCGAGGGCGGCGTCGTCTACGCGGGGTTCGCCAACGGCACCGTGAGCGCCATCCGCACGGAGAACGGCGAGCCCATCTGGGAGCACCGGGTGATGCTGCCGGAAGGCCGCTCGGAACTCGACCGCATCGTCGACGTGGACGGTTCGCCGCTGCTGGCGGGGCCCCTGGTGTACGCGGTGGCGTACCAGGGTCAGTTGAAGGCACTGCGGCGTGCCGACGGCAATGCGCTTTGGCAACTCGATCATTCCAGCCATCTCGACCTCGCCGCCGGCTACGGCCATGTTTACGTGGTCGACGAGACCGATGCCGTCATCGCCATCGACGAACAGACGGCCCGTGAGGTCTGGCGCCAGGACAGCCTGTACCGGCGGAAGCTCTCGAGTCCCCAGGCGTTCGGGAACTACCTGGTGGTGGGGGACGACGACGGCTACCTGCACGTGCTCGCGCAAAGCGACGGCCGTTTCCTGGCCCGGCAGAAGCTCGACGGCAAGGGCATCCGTTCCACGATGACCGTTGCGGAAGGGCGTACGCTCTACGTGCTCGGCAATTCGGGGTCCCTGCAGGCGGTCGAGATCGAGGCCAGGTGAGCACGTGGCCCCTCACTTTGCCCTGGTCGGCCGCCCCAATGTCGGCAAGTCGACGCTGTTCAACCGGCTGACCGGTACCCGGGATGCCATCGTTGCCGACGTGCCGGGCCTTACCCGCGACCGGCGCTACGGGCGTGCGGTTGTCGAGGGCCGGCCCTGCATCCTGGTGGACACCGGCGGCCTGCTCGGCGCGGACGATCTGGCCGACCTGACGGGCCGGCAGGCCGGTGTGGCGGTGGCCGAGGCGGATACCGTTCTTTTCATGGTCGATGCCCGCGACGGCCTGACAGGGGGCGATGAAGAAATCGCCGGGCGCCTCAGGAAGGCCGGGTGCGATGTCGTGGTGGTGGTCAACAAGATCGACGGGCAGAACCCGCACACCGCACAGTCCGAGTTCGCGGGCCTGGGGTTCGAGGATGTGTGCCTGATATCCGCTGCCCACGGGCGTGGCGTGGGCGCATTGCGCGAAAGGCTGGCATCCCGCCTGCCGGAGTCCGCGGAACCGGTGCGGGCCGAGCCCGGAACCATTCGCACGGCGGTGGTGGGACGTCCGAACGTCGGCAAGTCGACCCTGATCAACCGGCTGCTCGGCGAAGAGCGGCAGGTGGTCTTCGACCGCCCCGGCACTACCCGCGACGCCATTGAAGTGCCGTTCGAGCGCGGCGGCGAGCGTTACCTCCTCATCGACACGGCGGGCGTACGGCGCCGGGGCCGGGTCGGCGCGGCGGTCGAGAAATTTTCCGTCATCAAGGCCCTGCAGGCGATGGAGCGGGCGCAGGTGGCCATCGTCATGGTCGACGGCCGGGAGGGCCTGGTCGACCAGGACCTGCACGTTCTGCAGCACGGCGCCAACGCCGGGGCGGGTCTGGTGGTTGCGGTCAACAAATGGGACGGCATGGATGCCGGGCAGCGCAAGGCGCGCTTGAGGACCCTAGAGCGACGCCTGGAATTCGTGCCCTGGGCGCCGGTACACACGATATCCGCATTGCGGGGCACCGGCGTCGGGCGGTTGTTGAACGACGTCACCGCGGTGTACCGGGCGGGTTCGTTCGAGGTGGGAACAACCCGGCTCAACCGCATTCTCCAGCACCTGGTGCAGATGCACCCGCCGCCCACGGTGCGCGGACGCCAGATCAAGCTGCGCTACGTGCACAAGGCCGGCGATCATCCGCCGCGCATCATCGTGCACGGCAACCAGACGGGGGCTTTGCCGGCCAGCTATGTCCGCTACCTGGAAAACGGGTTTCGCGAGGCGCTCAACCTTGTCGGCAACCCGGTGCGGGTGGAAATGCGGACCGGCGCGAACCCCTATGCCGGCAGGCGAAATCAGTTGACCCGGCGCCAGCGCCTGCGGCGCAAGCGGGTCATGCGCCACGGCCGAGGCCGCTAGAGCGTAATTCAGCTATGACCTCAGGGCCCGGAGCCGTTCAGCATTTCCATGACCGTCGTGGGGTCCACGCGATTGCCGTTCAGGCTGACCGACCAGTGCAGGTGCGCACCCGTGACCCGGCCGGTGGCGCCGACCTGCCCGATCACTTCGCCGCGCCTCACCTCGTCGCCCTCGCTCACGTCGATTCCATTCATATGGCAATACATGGTCACCAGCCCCTGGCCGTGGTCGAGAAACACGGTATTGCCGTTGAAGAACAGGTCGCCGGTCAGCACCACGCGGCCGGGCGCGGGGGCGCGGATCGGGGTGCCGGTGGCAGCGACGATGTCGAGACCGCTGTGGGGGCTCCTGGGCTGGTCGTTGAGGATG
The DNA here is from genome assembly GCA_964638775.1 of uncultured Pseudomonadales bacterium. Lineage (GTDB taxonomy): Bacteria > Pseudomonadota > Gammaproteobacteria > Pseudomonadales > Azotimanducaceae > Azophilus. The sequence goes on along the minus strand of CAZWZH010000192.1, from coordinate 17,618 downwards.
CGGCGGCGGCCGAAAGGACTTGAGGTAGCGCCTTCCACGGGCTTGGCGAACGGGACGATGTCCAGTTTCCGGTTCGAGAAGAGATCGTATTTTTCGAGTTGGCGGCGGCGTTCGTCGCGGATGCGTTCAAGATCTTCCGGCAACGGGTCCACCATGCGCCGGTTTGCGATGGTAATCCGCTGTTCGGGGTAGGTTTTGGCGACGACCCGGAAGCCGTGACGCGCCGTTCCGCCGGGGCCGGATAACTCGACCTCGTAGTCGCCCGGAAGCGTATCGATTGCCACACCGACAATGACCTGTCCCCGGTGCACCATCACCGGCTTGCCTTGATAGTGGGCACGATCGGCGCCGTCCGGCAGCCGGAACCGGAAGATGCCGCCCGGTACGGCGCTTGTCTGGAGGCTCTCCATGGACGTTGCGCCGGTGCCTCCCTGTTCGGGGAGTGGGGCATCCGGGGAAGCTGCACTGGCGCCCGGGAATCCCGTCAGCAGCAGGAAACTCGCGGCCGCGATCCGCGCCGACCGGATCGAGGCGGCGGTGGCCGGAGCCCGGCTCAAACCGCGGACTCCGTCTCGCCGGCGGGTTCGAGCGGACGCAACCGGGCAGGCAGCGGCTGCTTGTCCCGAACCTCGGCGCGGACGGCCCCGTCATGGAAGTTGGCCAGGAATTCATCGCCCCCGGCGAGGCCGGCCGACCGGGTTATGGCCCGGCCGTGCGCATCGGTGGCGATGACGAATCCGCGGCTCAAGGTGTCGAGCGGGCTTACTGCCTGAAGTGTGCGCGCGAGGGCTGCCAGACCGCGTGTCCCGCTGCGTACCCGGCTTTGCACCGCGTTCCTGGCCGTGGCTCCCAGGCGCCCCAGCGTTTGCCGATGGTTCGCTATTCGAGCGGCGGGGCTCAGCAGACTGACGGAGCGGCGCAGAGCATCGACTCGCGCACGGCAATGTTCCATGCGTCCGGTGACGGCGCGATGCAGCCGTTCATCGAGGTCGTCGGCCCGCTGCATGAGTTGACGCACCTTGTGGCGCGGGTCGGTCAGCCGTGCGCGCAGGGTGTCGAGCCCGCCACCGGCAAGGTCGATGCGGGTCGTTAAGCCCCGGCCAAGGCGTGCCTGAAGGCCTGCGAACAGCTCGGCCAGAGCCTGGCCGTCCGGGGTGAGCAGTTCCGCGGCGGCCGAGGGCGTCGGGCCCCGCAGGTCCGCCACCATTTCAGCAATGGTGAAGTCCGTCTCGTGACCGATTGCGGCGACCGTGGGCACCGGACAGGCGGCGATCGCCCGCGCCAGCGGCTCCGAATTGAACGCGAACAGGTCTTCCAGCGACCCCCCGCCCCGGGTGAGCAGCACCACATCGGGTTCCAGTGCGGGAATGCGTCGCAACGCGTCGAGGAGTTGCCGCTCCGCGTCGGGGCCCTGTACCGCCACCGGGATCAGCGTCACCCTGAGGCAGGGAAAACGCCTTCCGACGATGCTCAGCACGTCACGAAGCGCCGCCCCGCTGCGCGATGACAGGATGGCCAGGTGGGCGGGGAACTCCGGCAGCGCCTTCTTGCGTTCCGCGCCGAACAACCCCTCGGCCGCCAGCCGCTCCTTCAACGCCTCGAACGCTGCCCGAAGCGCCCCTTCGCCGGCCGGTTCCATGTGCTCGACAACGATCTGATAGTCGCCGCGGCCCTCGTAAAGGCTCACCCGGCCGCGCAGGACCACCTCGGCGCCATCCACGGGCTGCAGCTTGCTGAACCGGTTCCTGTTGACGAACATGGCGCAGCGCACCTGGGCGCCGTCGTCCTTGAGGGTGAAATACCAGTGCCCCGAGCCGGGCCGGCGGTAGTTGCTGATCTCCCCCCTCACCCACACCTCGCCGAGCCGCCCTTCGAGCAGAAGCCGAGCCTGCCGGTTGAGCGCGCTGACTGACAGTACGCTGATGTCCTGGAAAGGGAGTGATTCGGTCTTCATGTCTAACGGGGCGCGGCCCGGCGGGAAACCAGCGACCGGGCGGGGACTTGACTCATCCGGCAGCCTTGTCCGCGATCGAGAGGTGCCGCCGATTTTACATGACCGGACCCCGTCGCTAGAATTCTGATTTTGCGGGGTTCCAAAAAATGTTGCGTATCGCCCACGACGCGCTCACTTTTGACGACGTACTGCTCCTGCCCGCCCACTCCCAGGTTCTCCCCTCCGAAGTCGATCTGAAGACGCGCCTCACGCGAACCATCGAACTCAATATTCCGCTGATGTCCTCGGCGATGGATACGGTTACCGAAGGGCGGCTGGCGATCGCCATTGCCCAGGAAGGCGGGATCGGCGTGGTTCACAAGAACATGCCCATCGAGGCGCAGGCCCGGGAAGTCAGGGCGGTCAAGAAGTACGAGACCGGCGTGATCCGGGACCCGATCACGATAAGTCCGGGGCGGACGGTCGCCGAATTGCTGTCGTTGACCATGGAGCACAGGATTTCCGGGGTGCCGGTGGTCGAGGACGGCAGGCTGGCGGGCATCGTGACGGCCAGGGACGTACGTTTCGAAAAACGCCTCGATGCCAGGGTCCGGGATGTCATGACGCCCAGGGAGCGCCTGGTGACGGCATCCGAAGACGCCGACTTCGACACCATCACCAAGCTGCTGCACGAGCACCGCATCGAAAAGGTGCTTCTGGTGAACGGCGGTTTCGAGCTGAAGGGCATGGTCACCGTCAAGGACATTCACAAGGCCCAGGCCTTCCCCAATGCCTGCAAGGACGATCAGGGGCAGTTGCGGGTCGGCGCCAGCGTCGGCACCAGCAGCGACACCGACGAGCGGGTGGCGGCGCTCATCGAGGCAGGCGCCGACGTGATCGTCGTCGACACGGCGCATGGGCATTCCAGGTCGGTGCTCGACCGGGTGAGCCTCATCAAGCAGAGTTATCCGGACATGCAGGTCATCGGCGGCAACGTCGCCACCAAGGCGGGGGCCCAGGCCCTGCTCGCCGCCGGCGTCGATGCGGTGAAGGTCGGCATCGGCCCGGGCTCCATCTGCACGACGCGGGTCGTCTCCGGCATCGGCGTGCCGCAGGTCACCGCGGTGGCGGAAGCGGTATCCGCCGCCGACGAAGTGGACATCCCGGTGATCGCCGACGGAGGAATCCGCTATTCGGGCGACATCGCCAAGGCCATCGCCGCCGGCGCCAGTGTCGTGATGGTCGGCAGCCTGCTTGCCGGTACGGACGAAGCGCCGGGCGAAGTGGAGCTGTATCAGGGCCGCACCTACAAGTCGTACCGGGGCATGGGTTCCATGGGCGCGATGAATGACGCCTACGGCTCCAGCGACCGGTATTTCCAGGAGGTCGAAGGCGACGGCCACAAGCTGGTGCCGGAAGGAATCGAAGGGCGCGTACCCTACCGCGGGCCGGTGGCTCCAATAGTCCATCAACTCATAGGCGGCTTGCGGGCGTCCATGGGTTACACGGGTTCGCCGGATCTCGAAACCATGCGCACGAAGCCGGAACTCATCCGAGTCACCGCGGCCAGCATGACCGAGAGCCACGTGCACGATGTGACCATCACCAAGGAAGCGCCCAACTATCCGCTAGGTTGATTGCCGAGACCGATGATCAGGCCCGCAGTTCTTGCCGCTACGACCGGCGCGCCGGGACGAGGACGCGCAAGGAACAGACGACCGCTGGGAGAGAGTAGGTGTGCGGTGCGGGTATCCGGCACCTTTAAAGCACCCTTGCACCCTCGAATTCCACGACAACGCGTCCGCTTGGCGTGCCGGATACCCGCACCGCATACCTGCTCTCGGCGCCTGATCGAAGCAATCAATCAAAATGCCGAGAACAAAAATCACCGCTTGCCTATTGGTCGAAAATTTGTCCATGAAAGCCCGGACTTCCTGATTGAACGCACATTTGAAGAGTGACATTCACAGCCAGCAGTTGCTGGTCATTGACTTCGGCTCCCAGTACACCCAGTTGATCGCCCGCCGGGTGCGGGAAGTCGGCGTGTATTGCGAGATCCTGCCTTTCGATTGCCCGCCCGAACGGTTGGCTGAACGCGCCCGCAAGGCGCGCGGCATCGTGCTTTCCGGCGGGCCCGAGTCCGTCACGGAGGGGGCTTCTCCCCGCATACCCGCGAACCTGCTCGAACCCGACCGCCCGGTGCTGGGAATCTGTTACGGCATGCAGGCCATGGCGGCCCAGCTCGGCGGCGCCGTCGGCTCGTCCGACCGCCGCGAATTCGGCCATGCCGACATCGAGGTCGCGAACGGCTCGCGCCTGTTGAGCGCGCTGGAATTCGACCCCGGCAACCGGCTGCCGGTGTGGATGAGTCACGGCGACAAGGTAACCGCCGCACCCCCGGGATTCTGCGTCACGGCATCCACGGACAGTGCACCCATCGCCGCCATGGAGCACGATACCAGGCCCTGGTTCGGCCTGCAGTTCCATCCCGAGGTGACCCACACCCGCCAGGGCGACGAGATTTACCGGCGTTTCGCCAGGGATATCTGCGGCTGCGACGGCCTGTGGACGTCGGGCAACATCGTGGCCGATGCGATCGACAGCGCCCGGCGGCGGGTCGGTGACGGCAGGGTGGTGCTCGGCCTGTCGGGCGGCGTCGATTCGAGCGTGGTGGCGGCGCTGCTTTCCCGGGCGGTCGGCGATCAGCTCACCTGCGTATTCGTCGATAACGGCCTGCTGCGCAAGCACGAACGGGAAGAGGTCGAGGCCGCCTTCGCGCCATCGAACGCCCTGAATCTCAACTTGGTTACGGTGGACGCCCGGGCCGAGTTCTACGGCAGGCTGGCCGGCATCTCCGACCCGGAAGCCAAGCGCAAGGTGATCGGCAACACGTTCATCGATGTCTTCGAACGCGAAGCGAAGAAGATCGAAGGCGCCTCCTGGCTCGCCCAGGGGACCATCTATCCGGATGTCATCGAGTCCGCCGCCAGCGCTTACGGCAAGGCGCACGTCATCAAGTCGCACCACAACGTGGGCGGGCTGCCGGAGCGCATGTCCTTCAAGCTGATCGAGCCCTTGCGGGAGTTATTCAAGGACGAGGTACGCAAGATCGGCATGCACCTCGGGCTGCCCCGCGAACTGGTCTACCGGCACCCGTTTCCGGGGCCGGGACTCGGCGTGCGCGTGCTCGGAGAGATAAAACCCCGTTACTGCGGCATCCTGCGCGAAGCCGATGCCATCTTCATCGAGGAACTCAGGAGCGCCGGCTACTATGACCGCGTCAGCCAGGCTTTTGCGGTTTTCATGCCGGTGAAATCCGTGGGCGTGGTGGGCGATGCGCGCCGCTATGAGCCGGTGATCGCGTTGAGGGCGGTGGAGACGGTCGATTTCATGACGGCCCGCTGGGCACACCTGCCCTATGCCCTCATCGAGCGGGTGTCGAATCGCATCGTCAACGAGATTGCCGCGGTGTCGAGGGTCGTCTACGACGTTTCCAGCAAACCGCCTGCCACCATCGAGTGGGAGTAAGCAGCGCGTAGCATCATCTTGAAGCTGATCAGTTTTGCGTTGCCATCGTGCCTAACGTCGACAACGGAGAGAGGCTTTGGCATCCCGCTTGGGAATCCCGACACAGGACACTCCGATTTGTCGGGAAAATCACCGTGGTTGCTCAAATGAATCGAAATCCCGACAGGATGGGGCTAAATGTGTCGGGACTATGGAACCGATCCGATCCCGATACGTTGTTTCCCGACAGATTGGTCGCAGATATGGCATGAACGTCCCCAAAAACCTTCTCTGAGTTTGCTCAGCCGGGAAGCTGCACCGGAACATGGACGCGCTGGCGAAGCAGGCGAACCTGAAAGCCCAGGCCGTGGTGATCGATTCGGGAATGCTCAAGGTCGAGATGGAACTGTTTCTCGCCCTGGCGCGCCGTTGACTGCGTAATCCAAGCTTTGATTCGGCGGGGGGACCGGACACCGATGCCATATTTGTCTGAGATTGTCCTCAGTGGTGAGTCCCATCGAAACTTATCGAAATTGGGCAATTCTGTTCCCCTCACGAGACCGCTGTGTCGTAGCGACATCGGGAGCACTCAGGGGAACAACGCCTGCTCGAAGAACGTGCCGGCGTCGATGTTGGCGCCGCACACGATGGCTGCGACCCGCTTGCCCCGGAGCGGTTCGGCAAGAGGACCCAGGAGCGCTGCGGTAGCCGCCGCGCCGGCCGGTTCGAGCGCCAGCTTCGTTTCCAGGAACAGAGTTCCCATCGCACGGCGCATCGCATCGTCGTCGATCCTGACCAGTTCGTCGACGTGCCTGCGGCACAGCTCGAAGGAATAGGACGCCGCGTGGGGCGCGCCGAGGCTGTCGGCTATGGTGGTCACATGATCAATAGCCTGTGGCGAGCCGGCCGCGAAACTGCGGTGCATGGTGTCGGCCCCCTCCGGCTCGACGCCGTAGACGCGGCAGCCCGGCTGCACGGCCTTGATGGCCGTGGCGACGCCCGCACACAGGCCGCCGCCGCCGATGGGCACGATCACCGCATCGAGTGCTGGCGCCTGGCGGGCCAGTTCAAGGCCGAGGGTCGCGCTGCCGAGCACGGTGGTGCGCCCTTCGAAGGGATGAATGAAAGAACGCCCCTCGTCCCGCTCGATGGCGGAGACGGTCTCGAAGGCGGTATGAACGTCGGGCACCTGCACCAATTCGGCGCCGTATGCCCGCACCTGCGCCACGCGAAACGGGTTGGCGGTGCGCATCATGACCACCTTGGCGCTCGTTCCGATGCACTGTGCGGCGAAAGCGACGGCGATGGCGTGGTTGCCGGCGCTCACTGCGGTGACGCCCCGTGCGCGCGCCCGTTCATCGAGGGCAAGCGCGTTGAGCAGGGCGCCGCGCGCCTTGAATGTTCCCGTACGCTGAAACACCTCCAGTTTCAGGAACACCGCGCACTCGGCGCCGAGGCGCGACTCCAGCAGGGGGGAGTGCCAGCGATGCGCGGGCGTCTCGTTGACGAGCCCGCCAAGTACGGCTCGTGCCTCCTCGATATCCTGCAGCGCCAGCGGTGCGGGATCGGCTGCGGTTTCGGTCATGTGTGTGCTCCTGAAGCCGGACCGGCATGTTCCAATGGCCCCGCCCTCGGGACCCGTGTCTGCGGCGCCTGCTGCTCCGGCCAGCGAATGGTATCGGGTCCCGGCCGCAGGTTCGACAGCGATGGAGGCGGGCTTATTCCCGGTTGCGGACAGCCGACCCGGCGTGCGTCATGGGATGCAATCGGCTGTCGTGCGGCCGGGAATGCCACGCGCGCCGGATTCATAGCAGTCGCCGCCATCGCCTGGAGCAGCAGCGTTGTCGAAATGCTGCCGTGCAATAGGGTAGGCTGATGCAGCGCATCTTCAGGGGGCAAATTCATTGAGTTATTCGACGAATGATCAGGTAGCTAGGCTTCTGCGCGCCGTCGCTGGCGCAGGGTTGTGGCTGACGGCAACGCTCGCCGCCGCCCAGACCCCCATCGTTCAGCCGGGCAAGCCGGGGGAACCGGCGAGGGAGTTGACCGCCGAAGAGGCCATCGATATCGCCGTTACCAGTTACTCACCCGACGATGTCCGTTTCATGCAGGACATGATTCCGCACCACCAGCAGGCCGTGCAGATGGCCGAGTTGGTGGCGGACCGCACGAACCGGCCGGAACTGTCCGATGCGGCGGGCCGCATCAATCTCTCCCAGCGGGACGAGATCGAGTTCATGGAGAAATGGCTCGGCGACCGTGGCGAGCCGGTTCTGGACCCTTCGGACCACGCCGCCATGCACACAGACCACCGCATGGCGGGCATGGCCACACCCAAGCAGATGGCCGATCTCGCCGCCGCGACGGGCACGGAGTTCGACCGCCTCTTCCTGCAGTTGATGATCACGCACCACGAAGGCGCGGTGACGATGGTCGAGGAGTTGCTCGAACAGCCGGGCGCGGCGTACGACCCGGTGCTGTTCGAGTTCACCTCGGACATCACCAACGATCAGACCGCGGAAATCGAGCGCATGCATGCGCTGCTCATCACGCTTTCGGACGACCCGCGCGCCGGCCTGAAGGCCGGGTTCGACGACGCGGGCCAGGCGATACTGAACCTGGTGCTCCTGGCTTCGCTGCCGAGGCCCCCGGGGTTCTTCGACCCGGAGAATCCCGCCGGGCTGCCGCCCGAGCAGCCGCCGGACGATGAGTCCGAGGCTTCCCCTGGAACCGACGAAGTCGCGGAAAGCGACCTGGCCGGTGCCGCCGGGGAGACCGGCGGCACGGAAGGCGACGGCGCCCTCGACGACGAAGGCACGGGCGAGGGCGAGGCACTCGCCGGGGACGGCGAGGACGCTGCAGGCACCGGCGACGAAGACGATGACAACGACGATAAGGACTGGGAACGCGGGCCGCTGCTTGGTTTCTGGAATACCGACATGGCCTTCCGAGACGACGTCCTGTTTGCCGGCAGCTACCACGGGTTCAACATCTACCGCCTGGCCGAAGACGGCTCGCTGCAGCAGCTCAGTTCGGTGGTATGCCCGGGGGGGCAGGGCGATCTCTCGGTGGTCGGCGACCTGCTCATCATGTCTGTGGAGGAGACGCGGGGACGGCTCGACTGTGGCCTGCAGGGCATTGCGGAAGACGTGAGCGGCGACCGGTTCCGGGGCATTCGCATTTTCGACATTGGCGACCTCGAGCGGCCCGTGCAGGTGGGGGCCGTCCAGACCTGCCGCGGCTCGCACACCCATTCGGTGGTTGCCGCCGCCGACGAGAAGATCATCGTATACAACTCCGGGACTTCCATGATCCGCGAAGAGGACGAACTGGCGGGTTGCATCGACGCGACGCCGGGCGACTACCGGACGGCGCTCTTCCGTATCGATGTCATCGAAATCCCGGTGGAAGATCCGTCCAGGGCGCGCATCGTGCACAGCCCGGCCGTGTTCGCCGACCCGGAAGACGGAACGCTGGCCGGCCTCTGGCGCGGTGGCGACCACGGTGACCATACCCAGGAGACGAGGTCTACCGACCAGTGCCACGACATCACCGTATTCCCGGCCCGGAACATCGCTGCCGGGGCCTGCTCGGGCAACGGCATCCTGTTCGACATTTCCGACCCGTTTAACCCGACGCGCATCGATGCGGTGGTCGACAAGGGTTTTGCGTACTGGCATTCCGCAACCTTCAACAACGACGGCACCAAGGTGCTGTACACCGACGAATGGGGTGGCGGCAGCATGCCGCGCTGTCGCGCCTACGACCCCCTCGACTGGGGCGCCAACGCCATCTACGACATCGTCGAAGGCAAACTCGAGTTCAGGAGCTACTACAAGATGCCTGCGCCGCAGAACGAACAGGAGAACTGCGTGGCGCACAACGGCTCGGTGGTGCCGGTGCCGGGGCGCGACATCTTTGTTCAATCCTGGTACCAGGGGGGAATCTCGGTGATGGATTTTACAGACTCGACAAAACCCGTGGAGATCGCCTACTTCGACCGCGGCCCAATCGACGAGGAACACCTCACCGCCGGCGGTTACTGGTCTTCGTACTGGTACGACGGGAAGATCTACGCCACGGAACTGCTTCGCGGACTCGATGTGCTGGCGCTCGTGCCGAGCGATTTCCTCTCCGAGAACGAAATTGCGGCGGCCGTGCTTGCCGACCAGGGCCCGGAGTTCAATCCCCAGCACCAACAGAGTTTCGACTGGCCGGCCGAACCGGTAGTGGCCCGGGCGTATGTCGACCAACTGGTTCGCAGCGACGGTCTCGAGGAAGCATCCCGGGCGGACCTCGACGCGGCGCTGGACCTTGCGTCAGCGGCGCTGCAGCAAGGTGCCGGTGACTCGGCGCTGGCCAGCCGGCTCGATTCGCTGGCGAAGTCGGTTGGTACCGGGGCCGCCGGGGGTATCGCAATGAAACGTCGAACCGGGTTGGCGGAAACCCTTGGCGGAATCGCCGCTCGGTTGCGTGTTTTGGCCCGGGCTCAGCCTGTGGGACGGGCCGGGGAATAGCGGTTGCCAATTTCGCTTTTTTTTCCAAAGACGCGGGAACCCATTGCGGTCGGGGCAGGAGGGCCGCGTCTGAAGGCTTTATCGGGAGCGGCCTGCAATCCGTGTACGCGGACGGGGCCGCCAAGCTGAAGGCGCCGCTGTACCGAAGGTTTTCTCCCGGCAATCCATCAGCAGGAACCGAAACCATGAGATTCACTACCTCAATCACGATTGTCCTGGCCGCCGCAATTGGCGTAGCGGCGTCAGCGATGGCGCAAACCGAGCCGGGCCTTGAAAAGGCTCGGGCGGAGGTCGAGGCGCGCATGGCGGCCGCAAAGGCGCGCACCAGGCCCGGCGACGAGATGGTCAACGCCTACTTCTTCATGGAAGACGAGCCCGTCTATCCCGCCCGGGGCGATTCGCCGGACCGGGGGGAGGGACCCTATTCCAGGCTGGTGATACGCGGCGTGTACTACATCGCGGGTACGGGCGCTCCCGCGCGCGGCCCGGTCGACATCGTGGTGGAGGGCGACCGCATCGCCGCCATCTCCGGGACGAACCTGGTCGAAGCCGCCCGGCCCGCATCCGGCGACCGTGAAATCGACGCGACGGGCATGTACGTACTGCCCGGATTCATCAATTCCCACGCCCATACCGGCCCCTACCAGGTCGTGGATTTCAGCATGGACTACATCTACAAGCTGTGGCTTGCCCACGGCCTCACCACGGTACGGGCCGTGGGTTCGCATCGCGGCGGCCTGACCTGGGTGGTGGAGCAGTCCAGGCAGATCGAAGCCGGTGAAATCGACGGGCCCGACGTTCATCCCTATGCCTTCTTCGCCCCGGAGCTTCCGACCTCCAGCCTGCTCACGGCGGACGATGCGCGCCGGTGGGTGCAGGCGATCGCGAAGGCCGGTGCGCGGGGCATCAAGTTCCACCACGGTTCCCCGGCCCTGCTGGAGGCGGCCATGGGCGAGGCGAAGGCGCTGGGCATCAAGACCACCATGCATCATGCGCAGATCGCGAGCCCCCGCGCCAACGTGCTCGACACCTCGGGCTGGGGCCTCGATTCCATGGAGCACTGGTGGTACGGGCTGCCGGAAGCGCTGTTCGTGAACCAGCGCATCCAGAACTACCCGAGCTACCACAACTACGAGGACGAAGAGCACCGCTTCCAGGGTGCGGCGCGCATCCTGTCACAGGCCGCACCGCCCGGTTCGGATCGCTGGAACGAAGTGATGGACACGCTGGTCGCTCGCGATTTCACCATCTCTCCCACCTTCGCCGTGAAGGAAGCCACCCGCGATGTCATGGCGGCGTCCCGGCGCGAGTGGCACGACACCTACACCATGCCCTGGCAGTGGAAGTTCTACACCATCAGCCGCAAGAGCCACGGCTCCTTCTTCTTCGACTGGACGAGCGAAGACGAAGCCGCCGGCGCCGAGGACTATCGCCTGGGCATGGCCTTCGTCAACGAGTTCAAGAACCGGGGCGGACGGGTCACTGCCGGCAGCGACGCCGGCTACGTCTGGTGCCTCTACGGCTTCTGCTACGTGCGCGAACTGGAACTGCTGCAGGAAGCGGGCTTCAATGCCCTGGAGGTGCTGCGCGCGGCTACACTGCACGGTGCGGAGGCGCTCGGCATCGACGGGGAAACCGGCAGCATCGAGTTGGGCAAGCAGGCGGATCTCGTGATCGTCGGCGAAAACCCGCTGGACAATTTCAAGGTGCTCTACGGCACCGGCGCCCTGCGCCTGGACGAAAACGACAGGCTGCAGCGCGTGGGTGGCGTGGAGTACACCATCAAGGACGGCGTCGTCTACAACGCGAAGGAGTTGCTGCGCGACGTCCGGGAGATGGTGGCGAAGGACAAGGCGGAAAACGGCGTACCGGAGGGCGCGCTGCCCCTGGAAGGGCTGTAGCGAACGCCGTGTGGCGACGAAGACCGGTCCCGGTGGTGACTCAGTCGCTCAGCGACTCCAGGAACTCGGCAATCGTCTGTACCTGAACCCCGAATGTTTCGGCCGGCCGATTCATGAGCGGGCCAAAGTGCTTGAGGTCGCCGGTCAGCAGATGACTCGCGCCACAACCCAGCGCGGCCTGGAAAATGGGCCGATCCTTCTGCACAAGCCTCTCGGGACAGTCAACATTGGGACGGTGCTCGACTACCTCGACATCCTTCAGGATTGCGCGCAAGCGCTCCAGTGCATCCGGCGCCTTTATCCGAAGGTTTCGCTGCGCCTCTTCGCGGGCATATGCACTGGTCGCGAGCTCCCAGCCTGCTCTCGCCTGCAGTTCGATGACCAGAGCCGCCTTTCCGTGCGGGTTGTGTGCCGCGGTGAATAGCACGTTGGCGTCGAGGAACAGTTTCACCTCTGCTGCGTGACGGCGTCGACGACGCGCCGGCGCTCGCTGTCGTCAAGCCTGTCGACGGCGTCCCATTGGGCAATCTGCTCGTCGGTGTACACATCGACCTCGAGCACGACTCCCGGCTTCAGGACGAACTCGTTGCCCCGATCCTCCAGAATGAGGACATCGCCGCCCTTGATGCCGAGGCGCCTGCGAGTTGCGGCGGGCAGGGTGATCTGGCCGCGGCTGGAGACGATCAGCGTTTCCGGCATTTCCGTATTCTTCGCTTGAATTTCTGGCTGGCAGATTAGCAGGTTTACGGAATATCGGAAATACGGATCTCTTAATCGGTTGGACTTGCGATGAAAAAGTGAACAACCGCCGGAATTGGGATGCTTGCGTGGCGGCGGACGGCACTTAATAGATGTACGGAAGCATCGCGAACCGCGCTCGCTGCCTGTAGCGTTCCCAGAGTTCGCCGTACTTGGCGCGGCAGCGGTTTTCGTCTCGTCGGGACCGGTGCACCAGCAGCCCGGCAAGCCATGCGGGTAACAGGAACGGTATCCAGGATGCGAACCCGGTGGTCAGGATGAAGGCGATGTAGACGCAGATCTCGCCGGTGTAGTTGAGATGCCGCCCGATGCCCCAGAAACCGGAGACCAGCAGGCGCCCGTCCAGGGTTTCGGCCGGTTTTCCCCAGATCCTGATGTCGGGGTTCTGCCTGAAATCGTGCTTCTGCTGATTGGCGCCCCGGAACAGCCAGAACCCGAAGACGAACAGCAGCACGATCCCGGCAGCAGCCAGGGGGGACAGCGGCGGGCCCACGGGATGCACCAGCCACCAGCCGGCGATGCAATAGAAAAACGGCACCAGCACGTAGTCGCCCCAGACGAGATTCCAGCCGAAACGCTCGCTGACGATGTCCCAGGTGTGAATCATTCCGTGTTCGAACTGAAAGTAGTTGAAGACGTATGCGAAGAAAAAGACCTGATAGAGCGTCATCGCGAGCGTCAGTTCCCCGTAGGTCTCGTATTGCACAGCGGCGAACGATGCGTTGAACAGCGCCAGGCCGATCAGCGACGGGCGGTAGCTGAACATCTTCAGGTCCATGTTGAACCAGACGGGGTTGAGGTCCCGGCCCATCAGAAAACCCCGCTGCGATTCCGGCGGCGCCTCCCGGTTGCGCGAACCGCCCCAGTAGAGCCAGGCGGCCAGGCCGAATGAGAATGCGTTCGTCACCACGAACAGGGCGGCGAAGTGGGTATACAGGGTCGACAGGGAGAACCATCCCAGGAACTGCGCAAGACAGGCCACCACCGCGACGATCAGGAACACCGCCAGCCCGTTGAGCCTGTAGGTGCGCGTTGCGCCCTCCGAATCGGTCATCTCGATACGGCGCCCCGGAACCAGTATCGAACCCACGAACAGGGCGACGACGAACACCAGCAGCATTGCCGCCGCCTCCAGAATCATTCCGCCCGAGAGCGTGGAAAACGGATTATGCAACTCGAGTTCTCCCATGGCCGATCTCCCCCTTTCGCTTCAGATCCTCCCGCCGTTCGCGGATGTCAGACCGCCAGCGCCATCGCGTTCCGGCGCGGGTCGCCGCAGGCGTGGGCCCTGCCGTCGGAATCCATGAAAATGCCTTCGAACGAGCCGTGGTGCCAGTTCCACGGGTTGACCACGTCCCAGGTGATACCGCGCTTCGCGGCCGCCTTGCGCACCTTCTCGTCGAGATCGACCTCGACGAGCAGCTTGCCGGGGCTGGTGTAGGACCCGCCCCCGAAGCGCGGCCGGTTCACCGACTCGCCGATGGGAATGCCAAAGTCGAGGATGTTCGTGGTGTTCTGCAGGATGTTCTGCAGCAGGCTCACGCTCGGCGAACCAGAGGCCAGCACCGGCCGTTCGCCGTCGAAGACGATGTTGGGGCAAACGTAGGCCGAGATTCGGTCGCCGGGGCCCGGCATCACCCGCATGTAGTGGGCGCCGGCGGCGACGACGGTGACGCCGCCGGCGAACAGCCCGTTCGACCAGGGCAGCGACATGCAGGAATGCAGGATGGTCGATACGTTGCCGTCGGCGTCCACGGCGGTTACGTGGTTGCTGCCGGCGGGCGGTGGGGCCGGGCCGGCGTCGACCGTCTGGTTCATCTGCATCAGTTCGAATCGCATCTGGGCGTAGTCTTTGCTCAGGATCAGATCCAGGGGCAGTTCATGGGTGGCCGGGTCGTGCTGCCTGAACCCGTCGAGATAGACCTGGTTGGCGATGCGCGCCATGTGGAACAGGGTCTCTGCGGATTCTGTGGGCGGGCCCAGTTTCTGCAGATCGAGCAGTTCCACCATGTTGAGGATTTCGATCAGGTGCGAGCCGCCATGGTCCGGTGGCGGGGAGCCGAGCACCCGGTAGCCGCGGTAGCTGCCCTCGGCGGGCGGCTGCCAGCGGGCCTCGTACTGCTCCATGTCCTCCAGGGTGAGCACGCCGCCGGCCGCCTGCACCACATCGACGAGTTCCCGGGCAAAGCCGCCTCTGTAGAAGTAGTCGTTACCTTCCTCGAGCAGTGCCGTCAGGGTGTCGGCGGCCCTCTTCTGCACAAGCAGGTCGCCCGGCCGGGGCAGGGTGTTGTACCGGGAGAAGATTTCCCGGCCCTCGGTGGTACGGCCGATCCTGGCGTACTCGGTGAAAATCTCGCCCCAGAGGAACGGATGGATCTCGAAGCCGTCCCGGGCATAGCCGATCGCCGCTTCCATGACGGTCTCCCGGGAAGCCTGGCCGTGACGGGCATGGGCCGCCTCGAAACCGGCCCAGAAGCCGGGTACGGCCACACCGCGCCCCGTGGCCAGGTCGGCGGGCGAAAACCCGTCGAGGGGCGCTGCCGGGCGCGCCGCGCTGCCGTTCACGTAGGTGGTTTCGCCTGTTCCGGCGTCGAAGTACAGCATCGAAAGCACGCCGGTGATGCCCGTCATGTGCGGTTCCACCACGGTCTGGCAGATGGACGTGGCAAGTGCCGCATCGGCTGCGTTGCCGCCGGCCTTGAGCACATCCACACCGGCCCTTGATGCCAGCGGATGGGAGCAGATCACCATGCCCTTCCTGCCGGAGGCCGGCACCTTGCGCCCGAAGTTGGCCAGCTCGAGCAGCCGTCGGCGCTCGTTGTCGGAGAGCAGTGCCACCCGGTCGGCGAACACGAGCGCGGACTGCGGTGCGAAAGCGCCGGCCGCGGCGCCGGCCATGGCGGACTTCAGGAACGCCCGGCGATTGCCGAACGGGCGTTGAGGTGCGGAAGGCATGCGGTCACTCCCAGGTGGCTTCCCCGATGATTGGACCAATGTTGCAGCGGCCTTGCAACCATGCTCCGCTTCCTGCGGAGGCGATGCCGGCGCCTTGAGAGGGCCGCGCGGCTCAGGTAGTCGCCATAGACCGCGAGACTCATCGGCGGGATGTGGGTCCATTCACCAGGTTGGCGCCGCCCGTTCCGTGGGCATGGACCGCGACTCTGTGTCCGTGGGCTGTGCCCTCACGGCCCGCCCTTCAGTAGTAGTTCCAGCCGATCAGGTTCCAGTAGTTCAGAACCAGCACGAACAGGATGTTGACCAGCGTCACGTAGGTATAACGCAGGCGCTTCGCCAGGTTCCAGGCACCCCGTATCCAGAGCATTGCCGCGAATGCCAGGGTCGCAAGGGTCAGCAGGGCGCCGGCGACCGGCAGGATCAGCAGCACGCCGCTTCCGGTGGGCGGAAAGTTGAACATGACCGATATCGGGTCGCTGACCGCGGGGGCGAACAGAGCCACGAATCCCGCCACGAAGACCAGGTTGACGATCGACAGGCCAAATAGCGTCCAGGTTGCCCGGGCTTCCGTTGCGCCGAACGACCGGATGGCCGACCGGTTGCGCACCGTGTTGATGACCACGAACAGGGCGGCGAGCAGCGCCAGGCCGATCACCAGTTGGTGATTGCCAGCGGTCTGGTACCAGGCCAGCTTGTCGAAGGCGATGATCGGCATGCTCGGCAGCGCGCGAACCACGGCGCCGGATGCGTCGGTCTGGAACGCCAGCATCGACCGGCCATTGACCTCGCGGAACAGGTAGGGCTCCACTTCCTCGTATTCGCCGCCGAATTGCGGCAGGGGTATGACGATGCGATTGTCGTTCCCGGGAACGATCGGGATGTCGGCCGCAAGCCCGGCAACCGCTTCCATCTTCGTATGCGAACGGCGGTTGACGCGGTAAGCGCCCGCGATCTTCGCGACCCGCTCGGCCGTACCCTGCGGCGCGTCGAAGTCCGCGGGAGAAGGCTGGGGATAGAAGTAGTCCAGCATGGCTCGTGCAACCACATCCCGCGCCAGGCCGCCGTCGGGCGCATTGAAGGACACGTAGAATCCGAATCCGCTTTCCGGATCGATGATGAGTTCGGTATGAAAGGCGATCGTGTCGCCGCCATGGGAAACGAACCGCCGGCCGTTGTGCCACACTTCGATGAAACCGTGCGCCATGCCGGGCAGCCCGTCGACGGGGCCGAACAGCCGCGAGTGCATCAGTTGCGCGGTTTCGGGGCGCAGCAGGCGCGGGCCGTCCTCCGGAGCGCCGCTGACGTGGGCGGTGATGAACCGGGCCATGTCATCGGCAGTGGCTGCCAGCGCCCCGGCAGGCCCGAAGTTCTTGATGTACTCGTAGCCCAGCACCTCGAGCCCCTTGCCCGCGTTGAAATAACCGGTGGCCATGTTTGCGTCGAGGGGCGGCGGCAAGGGCTCGTCGAAGCTCGAGTGCCGCATGCCGAGCGGCTCGAAAATGTGGCGCGACACGTACTCTTCGAAGGTCATTCCCGAGACGTTGGCCAACACCAGGCCGGCCAGTGCCGTGGTCCAGTTCGAATAGGCGGCCACCGTGCCCGGCGGCCATTGCTGGGTCGGCGCATAGCGTGCCAGCGACTCCGCCAGGGGCACGAGGTCGTCCGGCGAGGCGGCGAAGAGGTAGCCCAGGCCGCCGTCCTCGAGCCCCGGGGTATGGGTGAGCGCATGCTCCAGCGTAATGTCGCCGTAGCCGCCGGGCGTCGGGAACTGATCGACGTACTCGGCGATCGGTGCATCGAGCCGTACCTTGCCCTGCTCGTAGAGTTGCATGACGCCCGTCCAGGTGAAGAGCTTGGAGGCCGAGCCCGGACGGAACAGGTGCACGGCCGGATCCGCCGGTGTGCGCGATTCCAGGTCGGCGTAGCCGTAGCCCTTCGAAAACGCGGGGTGCCCGTCGTAGACGAGGGAGAAAACCGCTCCCGCCAGGTCGTAGTTCTCGAAAAGCGCGCTCATCACCCCGTCCAGATAGGGCTCGAACGAAGCAG
>CAZWZH010000191.1:0-53818 GCA_964638775.1 uncultured Pseudomonadales bacterium | reverse complement strand
ACCAGCGAGTTCGCATACGGGGCTTCCCTTTCGGCGCACGGCCACATCATCCTGCCGTACGCAAGGTCATTGGACGAGCTTAACGCGCCGAAAGGGAAGCCCCGCATGCGAACTCTTTCCCCAGATTCGGCGTTGTTCCTTGCGCGTCAGCGTCCCGGCGCGCCGGGTTCCCGACTTTATCAATCCGCCGGGCGGGTCAGCGGCTCAATCTCGCTCCAGACTGCTTCGCCGTTGGTGCGCATCATGTTTACAAAAGGCGGCGCCAACCAGTCCGCAACGGCCTTCTCATAGGCGGGCAATGCCTGGACGCGTTCATACCAGGCGAGCAGGTTCCCCCGCGCCTCGATCACGGAGGTCATGAACAGGTTGTCCAGGCGCAGCACGTAGGGCAGCACGGCGGCGTCGGCGAGGCCGAAACCGTCGCCGGAGAGCCAGCCGGCGGACGCCAGGGCGTCGTTCACGCGGTCCATGAAGCCGATCATTGTGGTCAGCGCGCCCGCAAACTCCGGCGCTTTCACGCCGTGTTCGATGACGCTGCGGCGCGCCGCGCGGCGGGCCGGGTCGGGGATGGCGTTGGTGTTGGCTTCGCGGACTTCCTTGGGTTGCCGGAGCAACAGGGTGCGCGGCCCGATCGCGAAGGTCACCACGCCCGTGGCCGGGTGCACTTTCTCGTCGATCGTCTTGACGAGCAGGCGGGCGCCGTGGCGTGCCGCGGGGTCGGCGGGGAGCATTGCAGGTTCGGTAAAGCTGTCGTTGACGAATTCGTTGATGAGGGTGGACTCGATCAGGACGCGGCCGCCGTCCACCAGCGTGGGGACAACGTGGTTGGGGTTCAGCTTGACGTAGTCGGGGTCGTGCTGGCCGCCCCCGAGCAGGTCGATCTCGTGGGATTCGAATTCGACCCCCTTGTGCGCCAGGGTGAGCCTTACTTTCTGGGAACAGGTGGAAATGGCGTTGTGATAGAGCTCGAGCATTCTGTGTTTCCTGCTGAATCAGTCGGGAAGCCCGGTATGGCGACCGGACTCGACCGCTCCCCCTCTTCGAGCCCATGCCCGAGCCTGCGCGGACGGCAGTCCGCCGCATTGTAGCGCGAGCCGTCGCGCCAGGCAGCCCGCGGCAAGAGTCCCGGGTCGTACCGAGAGCGACGGCGCGCCCGGCCGACAGGTTGTGACGATCAGCGCTGCAACGGAGGCATGGCGGCGGCCGATTCGGCGAGGCGGGCCAGGCCGATGAACTCGGCGCGGTAGCCGAACGGGTCCTCTCCCCGCGCCCCCTGCGCCAGGGCGATCACGTCGTCGTAACCGTAACCGCCGGTGTAGCGGCCGCCGCGCAGGATCTGGCCGAACGCCGCGACAGCCGAGGCAAAGCGGACGTCGTCCGACGCCGCGGCGACGTTTGCGAATGCGTCCGCAGCGGTAACCGGCCGGGTCATCAGCGTGCTCTCCTCGGCGGCGGGCAGCTTGTAGCGGATCTTCAGGAACGCCAGCTCGTCCTCAGGGCCTGTCTCGGCCGTTTCATCGCGCCGGTAGCGGAGTGGGGCTATCCGTTCGGCTCCCGATCCCGCCGGGGTGAACTCGTAGATCGCCGTCACCCGATGACCGGCGCCGATCTCACCCGCGTCCACCTTGTCGTTGCGGAAGTCCTCGCGCTCGAGCAGGCGCGTCTCGTAGCCGATCAGCCGGTACTCGCTGACCGCCGCCGGGTTGAATTCCACCTGGATTTTCACGTCCTTGGCAATGGGGAACAGCATCGAGCGCGCTTCCTCAACCAGCGCCTTGCGCGCCTCGGAAAGGGAGTCGATGTAGATCGCGTTGCCGTTGCCGTTCTGGGCGAGGCGCTGCATCAGCGCATCGTTGTAGTTGCCCATGCCGAAACCCAGCACGGAGAGGAAGACGCCACCGGCGCGCTGGCGCTCGATGAAGCCGGTCAGCTCTTCGGGGTCGGTAATGCCCACGTTGAAATCCCCGTCGGTGGCCAGAATCACCCGGTTGATGCCGTCTTCGAGGTGGTGCTGGCCGGCCAGCAGGTAGGCCTGGCGGATGCCCTCCCCGCCGGCCGTGAAGCCTCCTGCGCTCAATCGTTCCAGCGCCGCGGCGATTCTCCCCTTCTCCTCGACCCGGGTGGGTTCCAGCAGCACGCTCGCCGACCCGGCATAGGTGACGATGGCGACCCGGTCGTCTGGGGCCAGGGACTCGAGCAGCATCTTCAACGAATTGACCAGCAGCGGCAGCTTGTTCGGCGCCTGCATGGAGCCGGACGTGTCGATCAGGAACACGAGGTTGGCGCGCCGGCCCGGGGCGTCGTTCGCCGTGAAACCCCGGATGCCGATGTGCAGCAACCGGTTGGCCGCGTTCCAGGGGGCCGGGAGCACCGACACGGTAGCCGCGAACGGCGTTTCCCGATCTTCCGGCGAGGCGTAGCCGTAGGGGAAATAGTTGATCAGTTCCTCCACCCGCACCGCATTCTTCTGCGGCAAGAGCCCGTTGTTGAGCGATGCCCGCATGAAGCCGTACGAGGCGGTGTCCACGTCGATGGAAAAGGTCGAAACCGGCTCTTCGGCGGCCACCTTGACGGGGTTCGTCTCGAAATCGGCGAATCGGTCCCTGCCCTGGTCACGGTAGCCGGGTTGGGGCGGGCCCTCCCTCGCCTGCTTGAGAGCAAAGGCGGCCGGGACTGTCGGCCGCACGCGGGCACCGGGCTCGGCGGGCGGTGCATGCAGGGCGATTTCCTTGTACGTCATCGCCTCCGGCGCGTGTGCGGGCACTTTTTCCCTCGGGGATGTGGACTGTGCGCCTCGCTCCGCGGCGATCGATTTCACGTCACGGGCCGTCACGCTGACCGCGTCCGTCGGCAGCATTTGCGACAGCGGCAACAGATAGACGACAACAACGGCAACCAGAGCGAATGCCGCCGCTCCCGCAAACGCCAGGTAAGTGTTCGAATTGGGGCTTGTCAGGCCACGCAACAACGACCTGAAAGCCTCGCCGGCCCATCCGGAACGCCGCCCTCCGTCGGTGACCGTCTCCTGATGCCGGTCGAAGGCCGACATGGCGGCCGCGATGGCGCGTTCCCGGGTTGCCGCGGGAGGCTCGGGCACGTCGGCGCGCAGCGCCGCTTCCAGCCGTTCAAGTTCTTCGCTCATGACTGCGTCTCCTCGTCAAGCGCCAGGGCGCGCAGGCGCTTTTTCACCTCGCGCATGCGCCAGGACACGGTGGATTCGGCCACTCCGAGCACCCTGCCCGCTTCCGCGTGCCCGAGGCCCTCGCCGACCACGAGCACCACGGTGGCGCGAAGGTCTTCGCCCAGCCGTCCAAGCGACGAGCGTAACCAGAGGGCTTGCCGCTGCCGGGCGGCGTCGGCCGAGCGTCGCATCGCCTCGACCTCGCCGTAGCGGTCTTCCATGCGCTGGCGCGTTGCGGCACGCCGTACGGCATCGCGGGCGGCATTGACCACAACCCGGTAGAGCCAGGTGGTGAAACGGCTATCGCCGCGAAACGAAACCAGTTTTCCCGGCAGCCCGACACAGACATCCTGGGCAAGGTCCGCCGCCGCGTCGGCATCGCCCAGCAAACGCATCCCCAGCCGGTAGATACGGTCGTAGTGCCGCTCCAAAAGCTCGGCGAACGCCCGCCGGTCTCCAGCCGCGGCCCGGCATACCAGGGTATCGTCGCTCGGTTCAGTCATGCGGGACCATCATCCGCCGCATCTCGGCATTCAACAAGTAGACGCGCGCCGCCGAGAAATCCTTGGCACAAGGCGCGCTTGGGTTCCACCAGAAGTCCTGCCGCCTGGCCTGCCGGAGGGCCGCGCCCCATCACTGCACGACGTCAGGCGAGCCTGAATCGAACAGGTCTAGAAGGATTTCGCCGCGAGAATCAGCGAGGCCTTGCGGGTCCCACCGGCCGCAGGTGCCTGAGCGGCGGATACGGCAACAGAAATGAGGCGCGGCGCTTTCGGCTGACCTTGCCCCGCTGAGGCTGGAAGGTGAGTTTCAGCAGCTTGTACAGGTTCTCAAGGTCCGATTGCTCCATCTCCGCGAATGCGCCCCGCTTGAGCCTCGACGGCAACATGACGGGGCCGTAGCGGACACGCTTCAAGCGGCTGACCCGCGCGCCGACGCCTTCGAACAGTTTCCGCACCTCCCGGTTGCGGCCCTCCATCAGCACCACGTGATACCAGTGGTTGCGGCCGGAGCCGTCGTAGTACTTCACATCGCTGAACCGCTGCCGTTCGCCGTCGACGATCAGGCCCGCGGTCAGCGCCTGCAGCTCGGATTCGTCGAGAAGCGCGTCGACCCGCACGGCGTATTCACGGTCGAGCCCCGTCGAGGGGTGCATCATCCGGTGCGCGAGCGCGCCGTCGGTGGTCAGCAGCAGCAGCCCGGTAGTCTGGATGTCGAGCCTTCCTATGGCAATCCAGCGGCCGGCACGCAGTTTTGGCAGGCCCTCGAATACCGACCGGCGGCCCTGTGGGTCGCGCTGCGTGCAGATCACGCCGGACGCCTTGTTGAGCACCAGCACCCGGCTCGGTTCATGCGATCGTGCGCCCAGCCTGCGCCCGTCGAGGGCGATGACATCGCCTTCGCCCACGCGTTGCCCAATGTGGGCCGTCTCGCCGTTCACCGTCACGCGCCCGGTGGCGATCCATCCCTCCACCTCACGGCGGGAGCCCAGCCCCCGCCCGGCAAGCACTTTCTGCAGCTTTTGCGTATCCATCGATGCAAGCGTCGCACGGCCTTCCCTTGAGCAAGCACCAGTCGGTCTCTCAAGTCAATCGCCAATTGAAACCGGCTGCTTCAACCTCGGAATGCGGACATGTCGCACAAACATTCGGGACAGAAGCTGATTCGATCCGCAACCACACCCGTGTATAACGTTTCGCATTGCTACCTGCCCGGAGGGGTTTCGAAGCATGCGGGCGAGCCGCCAACACCAACCCAATTTGTATGTCGTTGTCATACGTTTTACCATGGGCCAGTTTTCAGCAACTGGAGCAGCGAGATGCGAGTCAATGCCAGGCTCGATGAGGAGCGCGCAATGAAGTTGGCACAACTCCAGTCTATTACGCAGTCCAGTGTCAGCGATGTGCTGAAACGGGCCATCGACCATCTGCACCGGGAACACCTTGCCCATTCGCGGGAAAAGCTCGAGGGTCTCACATCGAGCGATTTCATCGGCTGCGCCGAGGGCCCCGCGGACCTCGCAGGCGACTACAAGCGCTACATCGCCGGCGACCTGGCGGGCAAACATGGCGCTGGCTGATACAGGCTACTGGCTTGCCCTGGCCAACCGGCGCGACCGCTGGCACGATCAGGCAGTGTCCGCTACACGGGGGCTCGAAGGCCGGCTGGTGGCTACCTGGCCGGTACTCGCCGAAACGTGCCACCTGATGCTCGCACGGCTTGGGGTGGAGGCGGAACTGCGATTTCTGCAGCAGGTGTCGATAAACGTCGACATTCACGAAATCCATCCCGAACGGCTGCCTGAAATACATGTGCTGATGGAAAAATACCGGAACCTTCCCATGGACCTGGCAGACGCCTCGCTGGTGCTGGCCGCGAACGATCTTGGCGACGGGCGGATACTCTCGACCGACCGGCGCGATTTCGGTGCATACCGCTGGAAAGAAAGGCAGCCTTTCCAAAACCTGCTGATCGAGGCCTGACGGTTCCGATCAACACCGATGTCATCCGCTTGAAGGAGTTCCCCAGATGCGTTCGTTCGGCCACTTGATGAGGCTGTCGCGATAGTTCAATCCGGGCTCGCGGTCTTTCCTGAGCAGCAGCGGGCCGTCGAGATCCACGAACCGGGCGAATCCGGCCAGCAGGAGGGCGGGTGCCATGGCCAGCGAGGTGGCGACCATGCAGCCGATCATCACTTCGAAGCCCTGAGCTCGCGCCGCCCTTGCCATGTCCAGTGCCGTGGTCAAACCGCCCGTCTTGTCCAGCTTGATGTTAACGACCTGATACTTGCCCCGGAGGGCCGGCAGTCCCCGGGCCAAATGCGCGCTTTCGTCGGCGCCGATCGGCACGGGCGAATCCAGGCCCAGCAGGGCCTCGTCCCGACCTGCGGGCAGCGGTTGCTCGATCATCGACACGCCGACGTCGTCGGCTACGGGCAACAGCGCCTCCAGGCGAGCTGGCGTCCATCCTTCGTTGGCGTCGACGATCAGTTCCGCGTCCGGGGCGCCGTCACGCACCGCGCGCAGGCGCTCGCCGTCAGAGGCGGCGTCGTCACCGCCGAGCTTGATCTTGAGCAGCGGGCGGTGCCGATTCGCCCTTGCCCGCTCGCGCATCTCATCGGGAGGGGCGATGCCGAGCGTATAGGCCGTCGCGGTCAGACCCGGCCTCGGCAGCCCCAACTGGTCCCATACCGTGCGGCCGAGCGATTGAGCCCGCCAGTCCCACAACGCACAGTCCAGGGCGTTACGGCCCGCACCGGCAGGCAACAGGCGGTTCGCACAGTCAACATCCAGCGCTTCGCGAACGCTCAATGCCCCCACACCGGAGAGTTCGCCCAGTACCGATTCGACCGTCTCGCCATAACGGGCGTACGGGACGCACTCCCCCACACCCTGGTGGACGCCATCGCTGACACTGACCACCACCACCTCGGCTTCCCGCTTGACCGCCCTGGAGATGCGAAATTCGCCTTGCAGCGACCAATGTTCCCTGACAGCGGTTACCCTGAGGTTTTCGTTTCCGGCAGGGCCCGCCATCAGAAGCGATTCAACAACGCGTCCACCAGGTTCGCCATCCCGAAGCGAACGGGGTCGGAAACGGGCAACCTGAGCCTCGCAGCGGTTTCGTCGACCAGGGCCCGAGCCGCGCCTTCCCCCAGATGCTGCGTGTTCAAGGCGACCCCGGCGCAGCGGATCTCCGGATTGGTCGCCCGGCCGGCGCTCATCGTCTGGTCGATGACCGCCTCCACCGAAGGCATGGGTGCCGCGACGTTGCGCATGGTTGCCCGGGTGGGCTCGTGGCAGACGACGAAGGCATCGGGCTGCGAACCGTGCAGGAGGCCCAGCGTGACGCCCGCAAAGGACGGATGGAACAGTGACCCCTGGCCCTCGATGACATCCCAGTGATCCTCTGCCGCCGCCGGAGACAGCCACTCCGCCGCACCGGAGATGAAATCGGCGACAACGGCATCGATGGCGACGCCGCTACCCGCGATCAGGATGCCGGTTTGCCCGGTGGCGCGAAAATGGGCATCGACGCCACGGCCCCGCAATTCGCGCTCGATGACCAGCGCGGCGTACTTCTTGCCGACGGAGCAGTCCGTACCGACCGTCAGCAGGCGCTTGCCCGAGCGCGCCTCGCCGCTGCCGGTCTTGAAAGGACGGTCCGCATGGCGGACGTCGAACAGGTGACGCCCGCCGGCCCGCGCCGCCTCAGCCACATCCGGAAAGGAGGCGAGCCTTGTGTGCAGGCCGCTCGCCACATCCAGGCCGCACCTGAGAGCCTCAACGATGACGGCCGTCCAAGCCGCCGGCAATACGCCGCCGGGATTGACCGCGCCGATCACCAGGGTTTTCGCGCCCTGCCCCGCCGCCTCGCCGACCGTCAGCTCGGGAATCCCCAGGTCTGCCCCGCAGCCCGTCAGGCGGAGCTGACCCAATGCCCGTTCCGGTCGCCAATCGACGATGCCCTGCCCCGTCTTCGCCGCCAGTTGGTCTCTGGCATCGCCTATGAAGACCAGGTAAGGGGACTGAATTTCCATCTAAACCCGTTCGCGCACTCGCGGCACCGGTACCGCGGCCGCCACGGCAGCTATTGAAACGCCGGTTCGCCCCCGCGGCAAGCGAACGCCCGGATTTCGGACAATCCGGCCTACAGCGATTGCGACCGGCAGCCCCTCCCTGCCGAGCTTGCGTGTCGAATGTCGTTACCTTAGCGTTGCCGCCGCAACCGTCCCTTGGCATTACAAGCAGGAAGCAACCATGATCCGCGCGTTCACCCGGCCTCGATTCACAAAAGCACCTACTGGCGAACCGGCGCACACGCGGCCGGGCGCACCATTGGCAACCGCGGCGCGGCGCATGCTGCCGCTGCTGCTGGTATTGCCCGGCTTCGCGATTGCCCACGGCGTGGCCCTCGATCCGCCGGCGGACGAAGACCGGCTCATCCGCTTTCCCGATACCGGTGACTACCTCACCCTGGTCGTCGACCTGCACACCCACAGCGTGTTCTCCGACGGGCACGTGTGGCCGCGCATCCGCGTCGGCGAGGCATTGCGCGACGGCCTCGATGCGCTGGCGATCACGGAACACCTCGAGTGGCAGCCGCACCGGGTGGACATCCCCCACCCGGACCGCAACCGCGCCCATGCCGAGGCGGTGGCGGCGGCGGCCGGGCATGAACTCATGATTGTCGCGGGCACGGAAATCACGCGGGAACAGCCGGCCGGGCACATGAACGCGGTCTTCATCGAGGATGCCAACGTCATGCTGAAGGTGGCCCCCCAAGCCGAGACGGACAATGCGGAGGACTACTACATCGCCGCCAACCGCTGGCCGCCGGAACGGGCCGTCCAGGCCGCCAACGACCAGGGCGCATTCGTTTTCTGGAACCACGCCTGGTGGCAGTCGCCCGACAATCCCGCCGCCCCCACCGTGATGACCGACTTTCACCGCGGCCTTATCGAATCCGGCCAACTGCACGGCATCGAGATCGCCAATGGCATCGCCTACGCGGAAGACGCCTTTCAGTTGGCACTCGACCACGGGCTGACGCCGCTCGGCGTCTCCGATGTGCACGAACTGATCGACTGGGACTACCGACCCGCCGCCGGCGGACACCGGCCGGTCACGCTGGTGCTGGCCGCGGAGCGCTCGCAGGCGGCGTTGCGCGAAGCCCTGTTTGCCGGCCGCACCGTCGTCTGGTTCGAGGAAACGCTGATCGGCCGCGAGCCCCACCTGGTCAGCCTGCTCAGGGCGGCGCTCGATGTCGACGAGGTCAGCTACAACGCACTGCACAACCTGGTGTACGTGACCGTCTCGAACGCCTCCGATGCGCCAATCCGGCTGCGCAATCGCGGCGGCTATTCCATGCCCGGCCAGACCGGCGACGTGGAAATTCCGCCCCACGGCACGGAGCAGTTCGCCCTGCGTAGCGACACGGTTCCGGGCGAGGTGGAACTCGACTTCGAAGTCCTGAATGCCCTGATCGCCCCAAAGGTCCATCCGCGGCTGACGCACAAGCTGCGGATCGAGGCTGCCGGGGGGTAGCCCCGGTGGAAATCGGGGGTTGTTCCTACCACGTCAGGATCCCGGCGCGCCGGGTTCCCGACTCGCATCGAACATCTCCCGCAGCCTGAATTTCTGCACCTTGGTCGACGACCTGGGCCACTCGTCGATGAAGCGCACGTGGCGGGGCACCTTGAAGCTCGCGATGCGGCCGTTGCAGTAGCCGATGATGTCCTCCTCGGTGGCCTCTGCGCCGGCTTCGAGTTCGATGTAGGCGGCCGCCACTTCGAGCAGCCGACCGTCCGGAACGCCGATGACCTGGGCCATTTTCACGGCGGGGTGAGTCGCAAGGTACGACTCGATCTCCACCGCTGCGACGTTCTCCCCGCCTACCTTTAGCATATCCTTGATGCGGCCGTGATAGGCCACCCGGCCTTCGGCATCGACAGAACAGAGATCGCCGGTGCGGAACCAGCCGTCCACGAAGCTCTCCGCATTCTTCTCCGGTGACTTGTAGTAGCCGTCGAACACCGCGTAGCCCCGCACCCATATCTCGCCGCGCTGCCCGGTGGGCAATTCGTCCAGGCTGTCGGGGTCGACGATCTTTACCTCGATGCCGGTGAAGGGCCGGCCGCAGGTGGTCAGCCGGGATTCCAGGGCTTCGTCGGGGTGGTTGTAGGCGATGACGCCGGTCAGTTCGGTCATGCCGTAGGCGCCCGTCTGCACCGCCTGAGGGAACGCGTCCTGGAAGCGCCTGAGCATCTCCAGTGGGGCGACGTTGTTGATGCGCCGCAGGTGCCTCAAGTTCGTGGCCGCGAAGTCCGGATGCGAGATCAGTTCGTTGGTGACCGTGGGAAACGCCGGGAACGCGACGGTGGCCCCTTCGCGCTCCATCATCGCCAGGGCCACCCCGGCGTCGAAGCGATTCATCGACAGGAGCGCCGAGCCCGCTTCGATGCAGGCCACCAGCGGCAGCACGGCGGCCATGTGGAACATGGGCAGGGGCGCCCAGAACCGGTCCTCGGGCGTCAGGAAGTACCGTTCCCGGTTCATTTTGACGCCGGTCTCAACGAGCTTGGCGTGCGCCAGCGGGCAGCCCTTGGGATTCGATGTGGTACCGGAGGTGTACATCATTATTCCCGGATCCGCCGGCCGGACGGCCAGGCGCCTGCGTTCCACCGCCGCCAGGCCGACGTCCCCGGCGGCGTGCCGGAAGGCCTCGAACGGCAGGAACTCGGAGGGTGTCGCCTCGCCGATGCGGGTGAGGAATCGCAGCCTTGGTGCGGCACCGAGGTTCAGGGCCCGAGGTTCGGGCGCATCGCCCAGGCCCGGGAGCGCATCGCGGAGGAGCCCGGCGAAATCCACGTACTCCGAGGCGAGGCTGGAGGTGACCAGCGCCGCGAGGTCCGAATTCTCCACCACATAGGCCAGTTCATCGGCCTTGTAACGGGCGTTCACGGTCACCGCGACGCCTCCAGCGAGAACGATGCCGAACAGCAGTTCGATGAACTCCGGGCAGTTGGGCATGAGGATACCCACATGCTCCCCCGGCTCGATGCCCAACGCCACCAGGCTCCGAGCATGCTCGCGGGCCGCCTCGGCAAGCTCCGCATAGGTGAGCCGGGTGTCGGGAAACACCAGCGCATCGCGGTCGCCGTAACGGTCCGCCGCGCCGAGCAGCAGGTCGCTCAGTGTCATGGGGTGGCTGCCGAAGCGAAGCAGACGATCAGTGGTAGACGGCTTCGTCGTCCTGGCGATGCACCGTGGGGTCGACGCCCACTTCCTTGTAAACGGCCGAGACGGTCTCATCGATGCAGGCGGCGCAGCAGCCCTCCCGGACCAGGTCCTCGAGCAGGTAGCCGAGCAGGTCGTACAGGGTATAGGTGCCCTCGCTCATCTCGTCGAACCGCCACAGCACGTCCTTGAGCGTCTGCACGGCGGCCTCGCAACGCGCGTCGTCGCGCAGCCGTATCTGCTCGTCGTTTCCCATGGCGGTGACTCTTGCATTGCGGTGGGGCGCCGATTGTACTCCCGTGCGTTCTCAAGTTCATGGCCCCGAACCGGCTTCGCAGACATCCGCCACCAACTTTCATTACGAGGGCGTCGAGGCAACCGCCGGCGCGCGGCGGTTCCGAAGTTTCCCACGCTCTGCCACTATTGCCGCCCGCCGGCACTCGCCGGGGGTGGGATTGGATACGGAATCGATGCTCGGACTGCCACTCGAAACGCTGCTGTTGCTGTTCGGCGTGCCCGCCGCCTGGGTCGCCTACACGATCGCATTCGTGGTGCTGACCCGCTCCTGGGCCCGGGACGCCGACGAGTCCGCGGAAGACTGATGGGTACGACCGTCATCGCGTTCCTGATCCTGTACTACGGCACCGTGCTGGGCATCGGCTGGTGGGCCATGCGGCGGGGCGGGGCCCGGGACCTCGAAGGCTACCTGCTCGGCGGCCGGCGGGTCGGCCCAATGGTGACGGCGCTGACCATGCAGAGCACCTCCATGAGCGGCTACATGTTTCTCGGCGCCGGATCGCTGGCCTATACCCAGGGGTACTGGGCGCTCTGGTACGCGGCCGGGGATGTCGGCGGGGCCGTGGTCAACCTGTCGGTCATCGGCCGCCGCATGCGCAAGCTGTCGCAGATTACCGGGGCGCTCACGGCCATCGAGTACCTGGAGCACCGCTATCCCTCGCCCTGGACGCGGCTCATCGCCGCCGGTCTCGCGGTGTTTCTGCTCGCCGTCTACGTGGTCGCGCAGTTCATCGCCGGCGGCAAGGGCATGGAGCTGATCACCGGCCTGCCCTATTCCCTGGCCCTGCTCATCGCGCTGGCCATCATCATCGTCTACACCTTTCTCGGCGGGTACCTGGCGGTCGCCTACACCGACTTCTTCCAGAGCCTGGTAATGCTCATCGGCGTGCTGTGGATCCTGGGCGCGGCGCTGGCACACTTCGGCGGGTTCGCCGCGGGCAACGCGGCGGTGGGGGCCATCGATCCATCCCTGCTGTCGGTGTGGGGCCGGGACCTCGCGTTCGAGGGCCAGTGGGGCGTGGTGGTCGGCGCCGTGCTGATCTTCTCCATCGGCTACATGGGCTGGCCGCACGTGGTGACCCGCCACATGGCCATGTCGCGGCCGGAAACGTCGCGGCTGGCCGGCGCCTACGCCACCGGCTGGAACCTGCTGTTCGTGCCGACGCCCTACCTGGTCGGCATACTGGCCATCGCCATCCTGCCGCAACTCGACGATCCGGAACTGGCGATCTTCAACGTCGCACACGCCCTGCTGCCGGCGGCGGTGACGGGGCTCCTTATGGCCGCCATCATGGCGGCGATCATGTCCACGGCGGATTCGCTGCTGCTGCAGACGGGATCCATCGCCTCACGGGACCTCTACCAGCGCTTCATCCGTCCGGGGGCGACCGAGCGGGAAATGGTGCTCGTGTCCCGCGCCCTGGTGCTCGCCATCGGCGCCGCGGGCTACGTGGTTGCAGTGGTGGAACCGCCTACGGTTTTCGCCATCGTCATCTTCGCCACTTCGGTGCTGGGCAGCGCTTTCGCACCGGCATTCATCTGCGCGGTCTGGTGGAAGCGGGCCAACACCCCCGGAGCAATCGCCTCCATGCTCACCGGGGCCGGCACCTGCATCACCTGGGAGCTGGCCGACCTGGCCGCCGCGACCACGCTGCACTCGATGTTTGCCGGCCTCTGCGCCTCCACCGCCGCCATTGTTGCGGTCAGCCTGGCTACCCGGCGCATCGCGCCCGTGCCCGCGCATGTCCGCCAGGCAATCGACGAAGCGTCAGCCATAGGGCCGGTTACGCCCGGCCGGGGCGGCAGCAGCGCCCTGGCGCTGAGCCCGGAAGCGGGGGAGATCGCCCGGGAAATCGATGCCCGCGGGAGCGGTCGCTCATGACCGATCACCCGTTTGCCGCCATCAAGGGTGAGGTCAAGCCGGAGGACCTGGCCGCTGGAATCACTGAGCCTGGATTTTCATTCCCGATTCAGGACTGCCAACGGATCTACTACCCCTACGACTGGCATGTGTTCCGCTACCGGGCCAGAACGATATTGGGCGCTACGACCACTCTGGTCTCCTGCCTCGTCGATACCCGAACCCGCGTCTGCGCCACCGCCGACCCGTTCCGGTTGGAGACGCGCACCATCGGCGGTGACTGGATGCTGGGGCGCCGCGTGGATCGCGACACGACCCTGGGTCTGGCCAGACGATACGCCGACCATGCCGCCCGCCAGAAAAACAAGGCTCTGGTTCTGCCGCGAGTCGACGTCGTCGAAAGCCGGCCGGTCTACAAGCCGTTCTGGGTCACGGACTGCAAATCGGGAAGCGGCGCCGCGCAAACGATGCTCATCGACGGCGTGACGGGCGACTATTGCGCGCTTCGCGGGTGACCAGTGCTCCTTCCAACTGATAATTCGGGATCAGTTGGAAGGAGCACTGGGCATCAATATCTGCCCCCGAGTTTGGAGTGGTCCCAACTGACGGTTCGCTCGGGGGTGAACTTCAGCAGCACCCGCTTTGCCGCGGTGCCGGCAACCTGGGCCCGAACCGCTTCGGCCTGCTCGGGAGTCACCTGCCGCCCCTTGGTGGAAATCTTCACCAGCGTATCGCAGACCGCGTCGAAGTCGTCGACGATTTCCGCCCTCGCGTAGATGAGTACGGCCTTCAGGTCGGCGTATTCGTCGCCGCTTTCAACCAACAGGGACGCTTTCGGGTCGCGCTGCCAGTTCAGCACCTTCTGTGCCTTCCTGAAGGTGGTGCAGTAAAGGCAGCCCGCATCATCGGTGTGGTACCACATGGGCATGGGGTGCGGATGGCCGTCCCTGCCGTTGGAGACGATGATGAGCGTTTTCTGCCGCTCCAGATAGTCCTGTATTTCTGCTTCGCTCAGCTTGATGAGTTCACGGCGTGACGGCATGGCGGTTTCCTGGTGGTTGGTAGCGGGCGCGGCCTTGCGCACGCCGGCATTCTACTCGGTCAACGCCGCCCGCACCGGTTCAATTGCGTGTATTCATCACGGCAAATCGTTCGCGATCCAGTGAACCCCGGGCCGAGCGGTCGAGTATCGAAACCGCGAACATGGTGCCGAAAGCTGCGATGACCGAATAGAGCGCCGGAAACGGCTCCGGAAAGATCGCCCTTTCGTTGCCCAGCACGCCAACCCACACGGCGGGGCCCAGCACCATCAGCACGATTGCCGTGAACAGCCCCACCACCCCGCCGGCCAACGCGCCGCGCGTCGTGAATCCACGCCAGTACATGCTGAGCAGCAATAGCGGAAAGTTGGTGGAGGCTCCGATTGCCATGGTCAGGGACACCAGGTAGGCGATGTTCTGCTTTTCGAACAGGATCCCCAGGATCGCGACGACCACGCCCAGGCCCAGTGCGGCGAACCGTGAAACGCGAATCTGGCTCGCCTCGTTGGCTGCGCCCCGTTTGATGGCATTGGCATAGAGATCGTGTGAGATGGCGGACACCGAGGCGATCGTCAGGCCTGCCACCACGGCCAGGATGGTGGCGAAGGCGACGGCCGCCATGATGCCGAAGTAGACGTCCCCGCCGACGGCGTGGGCGAGATGCACGCTCACCATGTTGACCCCGCCGACGACCTGGCCGGCCGCATCCACGTACGGCGGAATGTCCTTCACCAGCGCCACCGCCGCAACGCCGATGACGAAGAATATGAGCAGGTTCACGAACGCCACGGCACTGAGCGCCACGCCGGCCGACAGCCGGGCCGCGGCCGCGTCGGGCACCGTGAAAAATCGCATGAGCAGGTGCGGCGATCCGGCCAGGCCGAAGCAGATGCTGATCCCCAGCGAAATCGACGAAAGCGTGGTGAGGCCCATGCCGCCCGCCCGGGTGAGAAACGCGCCCGCTTCGTGCTTGGCGGCCGCGGTCCCATAGAGTGTCGTGAAGTCGAAATCGAACCGGATCAGCGCCAGGAGCGCCAGTACGGCGACGCCGATCAGCAGCATCACCGCCTTGGTGATCTGCACCCAGGTGGTCGCCAGCATGCCGCCCACCGCCACGTACAGCACCATCAGCCCCGTGACGATGAGCACCGCCCACCGGTAGCGGATGCCGAACAGGATCTCGATCAGCGCCCCGGCGCCCACCACCTGCACCATCAGGTACATGATGGAGAACGCCAGCGCGGTTGTGGCCGCCAGTATCCGCATCGGGCGCTCCTGCAGGCGGGCGCAGACGATGTCGGTGAAGGTGTACCTGCCCAATTCCTTGAGCTTGTCGGTCATCAGGAAGATCAGGATGGCGAAGGCGGCCAGCGGCGCGCCCATGTAAATCACCGAATCGAACCCGGCCGTGTAGACGAGCGCGGAGATGCCGAGCAGGGTGGCCGCCGAGATGAAGTCCCCGGCGATGGCAAGCCCGTTCTGCAAGCCGCCGATGCGCCTTCCCGCCACGTAGTAATCCGCCGCGGTCTCCGTGCGCCGGGCCGCGGCAATGGTGATGCCCACCGTGACAAGAATGATCGACAGGAACAGGGCAACGGCGATCATGCCGGTTCCGTCATGTGACCGAGCGTCGCAGCGTGGTATCCGCGGCAAGGTTCGCAGCCGTAGTCACGAGTCGAGCCGGCGCTGCTTCAGGTAGACGAACGCGAGCGCCGGGGCCAGCAGATGAAGAACCAGGAAGATCAGTGCGCCCAGATTGAAGCCGCCCTTGACGGGCAACGCCAGGGTCTCGGGAAACAGGGGAATGCCCACCACCAGCAAGGCAAACAGCAATAGGACAATCGAAGCATAGAGCCAGCTTTGCCGCATCGGGCGACCGCACCCCCGAAACACGGGGTTCGAATATGCCACAGCGTTGCCCCGGTTTCAGAGTCGGCCCGCGCCAGTCATCCTGAAGCGCGTTACAATCCGCGCCGACCAACAGCAACGGGGGCGCCATGGAACTCGAGGGCAAACGCATCATCGTCACCGGATCGGCACGCGGCATGGGCGCAGGCACGCTGAGATCCTACGTCAGGGCCGGCGCCCATGTGGTCGGCATGGACGTTCGCGACGACGAAGGCGCGGCGGTAGCCGGGGACGCCGACGCCGAAGGGCCCGGCAGCGCCGCATACATGCACGTCGACATCGCCGATGCGGGCAGTATCGAACAGGCGTTCGGCGCCGCCGTTGTCCAACTGGGAGGCCTGGATGCGCTGGCGCACCCTGCCGCGATTCACCGCTTCTCCAATGCGGGCGACGTATCCGTCGAGGACTGGGACTTCATGTTCGCCGTCAATGTGCGGGGCACCATGCTCACCAACCAGGTCGCGCACGGCCACCTGAAAGCGTCCGGCGGCGGCTCGATCATCAATTTCGGTTCCATCTCTGGCCAGCGGCCGGAGCCCGGAGCCGCCTCCTACTCCGCCGCGAAGGGCGCGGTGCATGCCTGGACCCGCACCGCCGCCGGAACCTGGGGCGCCGACAACATCCGGGTCAACGCCATCCTGCCGGCCATGGACACGCCCATGTACCGGGAAGCGCTGGCCCAGGCCAGCGCAGAGCAGCAACAGATCAACCGCCAGATCAACCTGGGCACCATCTACATGGGCGGGCAATACGGCGACCCGGACAAGCATCTCGGGCCGGTGATGGTTTTCCTGGCTTCCGACGCCTCCTGGTTCATCACCGGCCAGTTGATTCCGGTGGACGGCGGCCAGGGTTCGGTGCGCTGATCGAAGCGATAGCCGGCATCGCAACCCATCGGTCGCCGACCGCTGGTGAACCGGTCCACCGCGCCAATCAGGCAGCCGCCTGTTGCGGCGATTCCGGCTGTGTCGAGCGGGACAGCTCACGGCCCTTCCACAGGCAGTAGATCGCCGGAATGAGGACAAGTACAACGACACCGGAGGTCAGCACGCCGCCGACCAGCGGTGTGGCGATGCGTTTCATGACATCCGCCCCGATACCGACGCTCCACATGATGGGAAGAAGGCCGACCGCATCGGTGGCGATGGTCATCAGCACAGGCCGCAGCCGTTGCGCCGCGGCCCGGCGCACCGCCTCGGTGAGGGCGCCGCGGTCGGTGAGCCGGTTGCGGGCCCGGTAGTCGTCCACCGCCAGGTTGATGTACAGCAGCATCACAATGGCGGTTTCCGCGTACAGCCCCGCCAGGGCGATCATGCCGACCCAGACGGCCACACTCAGGTTGTAGCCCAGCACGTACAGGAGCCAGACCGCGCCGGTCAGCGCAAAGGGGGCGCCGCACAGCACGATCAGCGTTTCCGCCAATGACCTGCGGCTCAGGTAGACGATCACGGCGATCAGCAGGAGCGTGGCGGGGACCACAAGCGCCATGCGCCGCTCGGCGCGCTGCAGGTACTCGAACTGGCCGCTCCAGGCCAGGGAATACCCGTCCGGCAGGTCCACCCGCGCCGCCACGGCCGCCCGCGCCGATTCGACATAGCTGCCAAGGTCGACATCGCGTATGTCCACAAAGACCCAGGCGTTGGGCTTTCCGCCTTCACTCTTGATGCTCGGCGGACCGAGGGCGTACTCGATGTCCGCCAGCCTGCCGAGCGGAATCTGGCCGCCGGCGGGTGTGGCGATCAGCACCGAGCGCAGCGCGGGCAGGTCGTCGCGCAGCTCGCGGCTGTAGCGGAGATTGACCGGATAGCGCTCGAGGCCCTCCACGGTGGTGGTGATGTTCACCCCGCCGACGGCGGTCTGGATGACTTCCTGCACCTCGCCCACGGTCAGCCCGTAACGGCCGATGGCATCGCGGTCGAGCTTCACGTCGAGATAGTTGCCGCCCATGACCCGCTCGGCATAGGCCGACGCGGTGCCCGGCAGGGTGCGCACCACGGCTTCGACTTCCTTGCCGATGCGTTCGAGCACGGCGAGATCGGGCCCCGCGATCTTGATGCCCACCGGTGTCTTGATGCCGGTGGACAGCATGTCGATACGGGTCTTGATCGGCATGGTCCAGGCGTTGGTCAGGCCGGGCACCTCGATGGCGGCATCCATCTCCGCGATGAGCCGCTCGGCGGTCATGCCCGGCCGCCACTCCTTTCGCGGTTTCAGCATGATGGTCGTCTCAATCATCGACAGCGGCGCCGGGTCGGTGGCCGTGGCGGCGCGGCCGACCTTGCCGAATACCCGCTCCACCTCCGGAAAGCCGGCGATGACGCGATCGGTCTGCTGCAGCAGTTCCCGGGCCTTGGTGATGGAGATGCCGGGCAGCGTGGTCGGCATGTACAGCAGGTCGCCCTCCCACAGCGACGGCATGAACTCGCTGCCGAGCCGCGCAAAGGGCACCGCCGAGACCGCCAGGCCCAGCACCGCCACCCCCAGTACGAGGATCTTGAACCGGAGGACGAACTGCAGTACTGGCTGGTAAACCCAGTTGCACAAGCGGCTCACCGGGTTCCTGTCCCCGGGCCGTATCCTGCCGCGAACCAGATAACCCACCAGAACGGGTATCAGGGTCACCGCCAGCAGGGCCGCGGCGGCCATAGCGTAGGTCTTGGTGAAGGCCAGCGGCCTGAACAGCTTGCCCTCCTGGGCCTCCAGGGCGAAAACCGGCATGAACGACACCGTGATCACCAGGAGCGCGAAAAACAGCGACGGGCCCACTTCCCGGGCCGATGCGGCAATGACCTGCCAATGGGGGCGCCGTCCCCGGTCCTCGGCAAGGTGTCGATGGGCGTTCTCCACCATGACCACGGCGGCGTCCACCATTGTCCCGATCGCCACCGCGATGCCGCCGAGCGACATGATGTTGACGGTAAGCCCCTGCAGGTCCATCGCGATGAACGCCATCAGGACACCCACCGGCAGGCCGATCATGGCGACGAGGCCGCTGCGCACGTGCAGCAGGAAGACAAGGCAGATCAGGCCGACGATGGCCAGTTGCTGCACGAGGCTGATGCGCAGGCTGTCCATGGCCCCCTCGATCAGGCCGGTGCGGTCGTAGGCGACCTCGATTTCCACCCCGTCGGGAAGGCCGGCTTCCACCTCGGCGAGCCGCGCCTTGACATCGCGGATCACCTGCCGCGTGTCGGCCCCATGACGGACGACGACGATGCCGCCGACGGTTTCGCCCTCGCCGTTCAGTTCGGCGATGCCGCGCCGCATGTCGGGCCCGATACCCACATCCGCCACATCCTCCAGGAGAATGGGCAGGCCCCTGGCGTCGACGCCCAGCGCAATCCCGCGGATGTCTTCGAGGGACTCGATATAGCCCAGGCCCCGAATCATGAACTCCTTCTCGGCGAATTCGAGGGAGCGCGCGCCCACATCGCTGTTGCTTGCCTGAACAGCGGCGCGGATCCTGGAGATCGGAACGTCGTGGGCGCGCAGTTCTTCCGGGTTGACGGTGATCTGGTACTGGCGGACGAATCCGCCGATGCTCGCCACCTCGGAGACACCGGGCACGGCCGTCAGTTCGTATTTCAGGTACCAGTCCTGGATCGAGCGAAGTTCGCCCAGGTCGTGCCGGTCGGATTTGAGCGCGTACATGAACGCCCAGCCCACTCCCGTCGCGTCCGGGCCCAGGGTCGGCGTCACCCCGGGCGGCAGCCGGCCGGCCGCATGGTTCAGGTATTCGAGCACCCGGGCCCTGGCCCAGTACGGATCCGTGCCGTCCTCGAAGATGACGTAGACGAACGAATAGCCGAAGAACGAATAACCGCGCACGACCCTGGCAAAGGGGGCGGCCAGCAGTTGCGTGGTCAGGGGATAGGTCACCTGGTCTTCGACGATGCGCGGCGCCTGTCCCGGGTACTCCGTGTAGACGATGACCTGAACGTCGGACAGATCGGGTATCGCATCGATCTGCGCCCGGCCCAGCGACAGGATGCCGGCGGCGGCGACGAACAGCGCAGCCAGCGTGACCAGCCACCGGTTGTCGACGGACCATTGGACAATGCGTTCCAGCATGGTTTGGCGCTCAGTGTCGATGCGGGCGGGCCGCGGATTCTTGAGGGCCGCCGTCACCGAACAACTGCGCGACGGCGGCCTTGAGGTTGCTCTCGGAGTCGATGAGGAACTGGGAGGACACGACCACCCGCTCCCCCGGAGAGAGGCCCGCCGTCACCTGCTGACGGTCGCCGGCGACGGGCCCGAGCACGACGGAGCGGGGCTCGAACAGCCCGCCCCCCCGGTCCACCACCACAATTGCACGTTCGCCGCTGTGCAGTACCGATTCGACGGGAACCAGCACCGCGTCGGGCGTCACAAGATGGTCCGCGGAAACCGTGACATCCATCATCGGCCGCAATGACAGGTCCGGGTTGGCAATCTCCACGAATGCCGTCAGGGCCCGCGTCTCCGGATTGACGGCGGATCGGAAGAAGAGGATCCGTCCTTCCCAGCGCCGCTCGGGAAAAGCGTCCACCTCCACGGTGACGGGGCTGCCCTCGCGCACATGAGGCAGCGCCTCTTCGTCAAAGTCCGCTTCCGCCCACAACCTGGTGTGGTCGGCGATCTTCAGCACCGTCTGGCCCGGATTGACGCGCATGCCCTCCAGTGAATCGCCGGATTTGTCGACAACGATTCCGGAAACCGGCGCGAGGACGCTGACCCGGCGCGACGCCGTCCCCCGGGTGTCCAGGGCATCGATCTGATCTTCCGAGATGTCCCAGTTGCGCAGGCGCTCCCGCGCCGCCGCCAGCAACGATGCGGCCCGGTCCACCGCCTCCGGGTAGGCGCCCCCTTCCCGGAGCCGCCCGAGGTATTCGACCGCCGCGAGATATTCGCGCTCCGTGGTCACCACCTCAGGGCTGTAGACCTCGAAGAGCACATCGCCCTCATCCACCGACTCGCCGATGTTGTTGATCCGGGCCTGCTCGATCCAGCCCGCAAACTTGGTGTTCACGGAGACGAGCCTCGCCTCGTCATGAGCGAGAATGCCCACCGCCCGGGTCGAGATCGTCAGCGGACCGCGCCGGACTTCAGCCGTGCGCACGGCGAAGTTCTGGAGAAAGCTGTGGCTGACCCGAACCACCCCATCGCGGGGCGACGACTGCGCGGGCGGTGATTGCGGGGCCGCGTCGCGGACCGCCCGCAGATCCATGCCGCAGATCGGGCAGTTGCCCGGCCCGGGCATGACGATATTCGGGTGCATGGGGCACCTGTAGAACGTCGGCCGGTCACCGGGGGGAGAACGTTCCGGCGCGTCGGCAATCGTCACCGTGGCGGCGCCCGGAGGCGTTCCGGCCGGTGGTTCACGCAACAGCAGCGGCACGGCCGCAACCGCCAGGAGCGCCGCGCCCAGGAGCGAAATCAGCGTGACAGGCAGCCTGCTCATGACGGCTCCCCCGGAAAGGGAGACCCGATGGCCCATTCCATCTCCGCGAGCGCCTTCATGTAGTCGCTCTTGAGCCGGGCAAGCCCAAGGCGCACCTCGAACAGCACCTGTTCGCTGTCGAGCAGGTCGACGATCGCGGCGGTGCCCGTGGAATAGGCGGTTTCGGCCAGGCTGAGCGCCTGTTCGGCCTGGGGTACCAGTGCCGTCTCGAAGAGCGACATCTGTTCATCGAGCATGACGAGCCGCAACTCCGCGGCGCGCACGGCCAGGTCCACCTCGATGACCGCATCCCGGTGATTCGCCCTGGCGCCCTCGAGGCGCGCGTTGGCCTCTTCCACCGCCGCGTCGTATCTGGCCCGATAGATCGGGATGTTGACGCCGAAGGTCAGGCTGTAGACATCCTTGCCGTTGTCCGGCGGCGGCGCCGAGCGCCCGGCAATGTCGCGCCTGCCGGCCACCCTGCCCCAGGAAGCGCCGAGCACGATGTCGGGCCAGTAGCGCCTCTCGGCAAGCCTGACACGGTCCCGGTCGCTCTCCACCAACAGCCGCGCCGCCCTGATTTCGGGGCGGAGATTCCGGCCGATGCCCTGCAGGCGATCGCCGTCGATGCGCACTACCGGCGGCTCCTGCGCCGGGGACACCGTCACGGGCGCACCGGCAGGGCTGTCCCGCAGCGCATTCAGCGTCGCGATGACTTCGAGCCGGTGCCGCACCAGTTCATACCGGCGGTTCAGAACGCGGGTGATTTCGGCCTGCAGCCTGACCGCCGCCTGCTGCGGCCCGAGCCCCTGTGCATAGCGGGCCTGCG
Organism: uncultured Pseudomonadales bacterium; assembly: GCA_964638775.1. Lineage (GTDB taxonomy): Bacteria > Pseudomonadota > Gammaproteobacteria > Pseudomonadales > Azotimanducaceae > Azophilus. The sequence continues at coordinate 31,544 of CAZWZH010000191.1, read as the reverse complement.
CCAGCGACTCGTAGTGGCGCAGCAGTTGTTCCTCTTCGTCGGTAACGGCAATCGCCCGGTCGAGGTAGCCGAGGTCGTAGTAGGAGCCTTTGACCCGGAGCACGACCCGGGCTTCGTCCGCCCTGGCAGCCTCGTGCCGCGCCTCGGCCATGGCCGCCGCGACCCGGCCCCGGTCCGCCAGCTTCCCCGGCCACGGAAACTCCTGGCTGACCGACAGCGTCCCGGTCTGTGGCCCGGTGCGGGTCTCGGGCTTGCGACCATGCCAGGTGATGCCCAGTTTCGGATCCGGCCGCGCGGTCACCTGGGCGATCCGGTATCGCTCCGCCTCGAATTCGAGCCGCGCCCGCTCAAGCCCCGGGTTTTTCCGGAGAGACTCCTCGATCAGCGCGGCAAGCGCCGCATCCCCGTGCGTGGCATAAACCGGTTCCGCCACATCGGCCCGCGCTGCCACGGCCATCGACAGCAACAGCCAGGCGAATCCACGTATCGTCCCCGCTCGGCCAGACAGATCTGAATGTTTCATCGACTTCCCCAAAACGGTGTTCCAACCTTGCCCGGCGGGAACGCAGGTCCCACGCGCCGCAGGCGTGCAAGGCGCAATTCGCCGCCCTATGCGGCGGCCGGTGAGGAATGAATCAGTTCAGCAGTTTGTCGAAGCGGCTTACCGGGGTAGCCGGGGCGCGCCGCAGGTCGGGCGGCGGCGAGAGCCCGGTGTGGGTGACCGCGGGCTTGCGCGGCATGCCGGCGGGCGTCGGCGCCACATGGGCATTGACGTCGAACGAAGTCTCGGGCAGGGGCACGGCGGCGCCGGCGCGTTCGGCAACCGCGGCGTCGAGACCGCCGCTGCCGCCGCATCCGCTGTCGACGCATTCCGGCTCCCCGGCCATGCCGGCATCCTGATGATGCGCGTGATGCGGCGCCGGCCCGGGCGCCGGTTCGGCACAGACGCAGGTAATGCCCGCCAGCGAGACGACGCTGGCGAGTACCGGAATCAACAGGTGCCGGATGCGCTGCATGAACCGACTATGACAACGACCCGTGCCCGCTGTCAATGTGCCGGGCATGCGGCATTCGGGCCTTCGGGCCTACTTCGGCAGGCGCCCTGCGATGTAGTCGTCGATCAGTTCGTGATAGCGGCGGATGCGCATCTCCTGCCTGGACAGGTACACGCCCTTGAATCCTCGCGAGCGGAACCCGCGCTGCTGGGTGACGAACACCGCCACGTCCTCTTCGATGCCCGGACCGATGGACACGCCGCTGTTGAAATCCAGCATGGTCAGCGGCACTTCATCCTCACCGCCGTGATTGCGCTCGATTCCGGCCTCGATGGACGCGGGGCTCGCATACCACCAGTTGTCGAACAGGCACTGCTGCGGGTCGTCCCGGTGCGGGCGGGCGCGCAGGAAATGGAAGCCGTCGGACCACACCGAGACCGCGAAGTTCGGGAACAGCGTGTAGTGGAAGGCATCGGTGAACTGCTCGTCGGGGACCTTGTCGTAGTGGGTGAACCCCTTGCCGGGGCCGAGCCGCCGCTTTGCCTGCTGAATGGCGACGCGGGTCTTCTCGGGCCGGCCCTTGAAGTCTTCGGGGTCGAGGTCCCAGTAGCGCAACTGGCTTGCCAGCGGTTCGAGGATGTTGCCTTCCTTGTCCGTCGAGCCGACACCGTAGCCACCCTCCATGATCATCCGGTTGTGGCCTTCGTTTGACAGGTCGAACCGGGTCTCCTTGAAATAGGTGTTGATGTGGCCGCGGATTTCCTTGCGGTTGGTCTCGGTGGTGGCGCCCATGTGCACCGTCGGCACGTGATAGGACTCGTTGAAGTTGTCCAGCACCACCTTCCAGTTGCAGGGCAGCCACATGGTGTTGGCCAGGGTGCGCTTCCAGGTGTGCACGTCGCGTAACTGCCATTCGCTCCAGATCGGGCCCAGGAACTCCTTCAGGCTCACGCAGTTGGGGTCCATGTTCACCCAGATGAACCCGGCGAAGGTCTCGCAGGCCACCTCCTGCAGCCGCACCTTGCCGCACGGGTTGCCTTCCGGGAAATCTTCCCGGTCCGGGGCGAAGTTGAGCTCGCCGTCAGGCATCCAGGCCCAACTGTGGTACTTGCACACGAAGCGGCGCACGCTGCCCTTCGAGTCCTCCACCAGCGGGTTGCCGCGATGCTGGCAGACGTTGTAGAAGGCCTTTACGCCGCCGTCCTTCTGGCGAACCATGAGGATCTCTTCCGGCCCCACCGGCTCCATCTGCCAGTCGCCGGGATTGGGCAATTCGGACTCGCGGCCAAGCAGCAGCCACACCTTGGTCCACATTCCCTCCCATTCCTGTTCGAAGAACGACCGGGAGGTGTAGCGGTAACCCTCGAGCAGCGAACCGCGCGTCTGCTGCTCGGGATAGCTCTGGATTTCGTAGATGTTCGACGGCTCTGCCATGTCGTTCTCAGTGGTAGTAGCACAGGTTATAAATATTCTCACAACCCGCGCCATAGTGGTACCGACCCGCTACACTTTGATACCAACACGCACCATCAGAGAGAGTACTCGTCCTGCTCCTTGAGCCGGCGAACCTCAGCACGCGCGTCTTCTTCCAATCTAATTGCTGTTTTGATCGACATATCACCTATCCGTCACCCGCTTCAGGTCTGGACCCGTCCTGCCGAGGATGCAATTCCGCCTTGACCGGCCGGGGCGCCTTTCGGCGGAGCTGTCTGGCAACCGTCATGTAGTAGTTGCGCCCCGTTGCCGTCAGCAATTCCCGTGCAAGTGCATCCAGCGCATCGGCCTTGAGCAACATGGCATCGGGATCCGCCGGATTGAGCGCCAGCATGTGATCGCAAAGCTGCGCGGTCCATTGCGGATCTTCCGCAAATGCCGCCCGGGCAGCCGCGTGAAGCGCTTCTGCGCCGCCCGCCAGTTCGGCCACGCGGCCGGCCTCCTCCGCCGGCGACAGCGGGAACAGGTTCGAGGGATTGCCGTCGAACCAGCCGAGATAGCCCTGGAAAATGGCGCGCACTCCCCATTCCACGTTGCCGTAGTACTCCCTGAGGTAGTCCAGTTCCGCAAGTTCCGGGGGCAACGCCACCGTCTCCACCAATTCATCGGGCGTCAAGCCCCTGTTCATGCCGGCGATGGTCTGCTCGAATATCGAGGCAATGGCGTCCCGGTAGTTGGTCAATACTTCGGTCACCGCTTCCTGCCCGAGCACGGGCCGGGTGTGGCCTCCCACCAGGTAGTGGGGCTCCTCGGCAAGCATGCTCGCGAGGCTGGCGATCCATGCGCGAACGTCCCGGTAACCCGTGCCGCGGATCGCGTACAGGTTGGGCCAGGACTTGTAGAAATTGTCGCCGGCGAAAAGTACCTTGCGGTCGGGAAGCCAGGCGTAGAGCTGGTCGCCCGTTTCACCGTCGGCGGCGACCAGTTCCAGGCGCACTCCCGCGATTTCGAGTGTCTTGCGACGCTCCGCAAAGAAATGCGTGGGCCGCCCCTGGGCGTCGAAAGCGGCTCCGCCCCGCTTGGGCCAGTAGGCCTGGGCGACACCGTTGTTCAGGCGCTCTTCGGGAGTGAGCATGAAACCTGCCTGGCGGACCCCTCTGGCGCGGTAGACGTGCAAACCGGCTTCCTCAAGCCATTGGCGCTCTTCGCCGTACCCCTGCCGAGCCCAGACTTCCGGGTCGCCGGCAGCGGCGAAAACGCCGATGCCGCCGGTGTGGTCGCCGTGCCCGTGCGTGAGCACGATCGCTTTCACCGGTTTGTCCGTGATCTGCCGGAAGGCCGCGAGCACGCCCTCGGCGGCGGGCGGATCAACCTGCGTGTCGATGACTATGACGCCGTCGGCCCCCACGATCATGGACGACGTGGAAACGCCGAACCCCACTGCGGTGTACACGCCTTCGGCAACCTCGATGACGCCTTGCGCGAATTCAGCCTCTCTCGCAAGAAGCAGCTTCTCGGCGTCGGTGGCAGCCACCGCGACCGACATCCACATCAACGCAACCGCGGCCGAACCGGTTCTGGTCATGGCTTCTCCTTGACCCTCACTACAGGGGCGCTCATCATCCGGCCAACCACCCGGAGGGACAACCATGGCCAGATACCTTTTCCGAGCCAAGTACACGCAGGCCGGCGTGACGGGCCTGCTCAAGGAAGGCGGCACCAGCCGCCGGGAAGCGCTCAGGCAGACCATCGAGGGGATGGGTGGGGCGCTGCACGACCTCTTCTACGCGTTCGGCGACTGGGACCTCTTTCTCGTCACGGAGCTGCCCGACGACGAGGCAGCCACCGCGGTATCGCTGAACATCAGCGCCGCCGGCGCCCTGGAGGTGTCGGTAACAGTCATCGTCACGCCGGAGACGGTCGACGCCGCCGTCAGGAAGAGCGTGCCGTATCGCGCCCCGGGCGACTGACTCCTCGTAGAGATCCCGCGCGCCGTCAAGCACGCGCGCCGGCATGCTTCGGCGGTGCCGTTCGCACCGCCGCGGCTGAATTCCATTCCTGAACGGCTGTTTACAGGCGGCCCGCGAAGCGCCTAGTCTGTCGGTATCGATTCGGGACTATCAAGGAAACCAGACCCATGCCAATTCGCCGAAAAATCGGAGATTCCGAAGTTAACGCCATTGGCCTCGGCTGCATGAACCTGAGTCACGGCTACGGTCCGGCAACGGAACGGAAAGACGCCGAGAGGTTCCTGAACCAGGCGCTGGACATCGGCTATGACTTTTTCGACACGGCGACCCTGTACGGCGACGGCAACAACGAACGGCTGCTCGGCTCCGCGATCATGCACCGGCGCGACGAGTTTTTTCTCGCCAGCAAGGGCGTGATGGCGTTCGTGGACGGCAAGCGGGGCATGGATGGCCGCCCGGAGGCCATCAAGACCCAATGCGACGAGAGCCTCGCCCGGCTGAATACAGACCGTATCGACCTCTACTACATGCATCGGCTCGATCCCAAAGTGCCCATCGAGGAATCCATCGGCGGGTTGGCGGATCTGGTGCGGGCGGGAAAGATCGGCAATATCGGCATATCCGAGATGTCGGCGGATACGCTCAGGCGGGCACACGCCGTTCACCCCGTCGCCGCAATCCAGTCCGAGTACTCCCTGTGGACCCGCAACCCCGAGATCGCCGTACTGGATGCATGCAGCGAACTAGGCACCGCCTTCGTCGCCTTCAGCCCGGTGGCGCGCGGCTTCTTTTCCGACCGCCCGCCCGACCCGTCCGAATTCCATGAAAAAGACTTCCGCAACCTGATGCCGCGCTTCAACGACGAGAACTACGCCCGGAACCTGGCGCTGCTGGAAGCCGCCCGCCCCATCGCCGAAGAGGCGGGCTGCACCCTGCCGCAACTGGCCCTGGCCTGGCTGCTGGCCGGCCGCGACAACGTCATTCCAATCCCCGGCACAACCAATGTCGAACACCTCGAGCAGAACTTCCGGAGCCAGGATGTGGAACTGTCGCAGGATGCGGTGGACGAGCTCTCGTCACACTTCGCGCCCGAACGGATCACCGGCAACCGGTACCCGGAAAGGCTCCAGCGCACCGTAGACACGGAAACCTTCGAATTCGAGGGCTGACAAATGAGATGGCGCACCCGGCTGGACTCGAACCAGCAATCGCCAGTTTCGTAGACTGGTGCCTTATCCGTTCGGCTACGGGTGCGGCGGGCCGCGGATACTACTCCCAAAGCCGGTGCCTGGTCCAATAGAGCACACTTTCACTTGACGCCACGAGCAGTTCGTTCCACCCTCCCGACTATGCCCAAGACACTCTTCCTACCGATTGCCGCGCTGTTCTGCGGATACGCGTCAGCTACGCACGCAGCCGAGTTTCAGATTCCCCTGTTCATCCCGGCATCGCACGCCACCCAGGAGGGATTCATCCGCATGATCAATCACTCCGAAACCCGGGGGGTGGTGCGCGTGCTCGCAGTCGACGACGCCGGCGCCGAGTTTGGGCCGAAGGACATTACGCTTGAGCCGCGACAAACGCTGCACTTCAATTCGGGCGACCTTGAAAACGGGAATCCCATTAGCAACCCGGACAAGGTTCCCGGCCTCGAATTAGGCGTCGGCGGCGGTACCGGCGATTGGAGACTCGTACTCGACACGGAACTCGACCTTGAACCCCTGGTTTACGTGCGAACCGATGACGGATTCCTCACCAGCATGCACGACGTGGTGCCGGAAGCATCGATGCAGCACGAAGTCGCGATCTTCAATCCGGCAAAGAACCCCAACCAGGTAAGCCGCCTGCGCCTGATCAACCCCGGGGAAAACGACGTCACGGTGTCAATCACCGGGGTGGACGACAAGGGAATGACCCCGGAGGGAGCACCGTTGACGGTGGAACTCGACGCCGGCATGGCGATTTCGGTCTCGGCTACTGAACTCGAGAACGGCAGCACCGACGGCCGTATTACCGGCAGGTTTGGGGCGGGCGAGGGCAAATGGCGCCTGTTCGTCTCCGCCGATGGCGAAATTCAGGTAATGAGCCTGCTCGAGAGCACCATGACCGGCCACCTGACGAATCTGTCCACCAGAACCTACGAATCGCTCGCCCCGTCGGAACAGGCTGCCTTCGACCGGTTCATGGCCGCGAGCGGGGAGTAACCCCAGTCTGTTGGCGATGCCGGAGTCAACGCCAGCAGCATTGTCCGACCAGCCAACCGCGCCGGGTAAAGGTACCCACGAGTACCGCGACGACCCGCGCAACCGCGATGTACTGATTTTCGTCAACGGCGAGTTGGTATCCCGCGACAACGCCAAGGTCTCTGTCTTCGACAGCGGTTTCGTGCTCGGCGACGGTGTCTGGGAAGGCCTGCGCGTGCACCGCGGCCGCTATGCGTTCCTCGATGCCCACCTTGACCGTCTCTACGAGGGCGCCAGGGCGCTCGATCTCGACGTGGGCATGGACCGCAAGGCCCTGACGGCCGCGCTGTACGAAACTCTGCGCGCCAACGGCATGAGCGGAGAAGGAATTCCCAAAGGGGATGCGGGCTACGAACCCGACAAGGACCCGGTCGCGGATCAGGATTCGGACAAGGTGCACGTCCGCCTCATGGTCACCCGGGGCCTCAAGTCTACGCCCTACCAGGATCCGCGCGTCACCGTCGGCCCGGCCACGGTCGTCATCATCCCCGAATACAAGGCCCCGGACCCGGCGGTGCTGACCCGCGGCATCCGGCTGTTCACCGTTCACGTGCGCCGAGGCCCCGCGGACGTACAGGATCCCAAGCTGAACAGCCACTCCAAGCTCAACTGCATACTCGCCTGCATTCAGGCCGCCAAGGCCGGCGCCGACGAAGCGCTGATGCTCGATCCCCAGGGTTTCGTCGCCACCTGCAACTCGACCCATTTCTTCATCGTCCGCCGCGGCGAGGTGTGGACATCGTCCGGAGACTACTGCCTCGGCGGCATTACCAGGGCCAACGTGATCGCCCTGTGCCGGGAGCACGCGATTCCCGTTCGGGAGCGCAATTTCAGCCTGACGGACGTATACGGCGCCGAGGAGTCGTTCGTCACGGGCACCTTTGCCGGCGTGGCGCCCGTGGTATCCGTGGATGGCCGCACGATCGGCGCCGGGTCGCGGGGCCCGGTGACCGAGCGCCTGCAGTCGCTCTATCTCCGTTTGATGGATCGCGAGTGCACCGCATAGGGCTTGCGAGTCCACCCGTTCCAGTTTCTCCCGTACGCATCGCCATGTGGTCGGGGCCCCGAAACATCTCGACGGCCGTTATGCGCGCGTGGGAGAACCGGGGAGACACCGCCGTGTGGGACGAACCCTTCTACGCCTGCTACCTGTCGGCAACCGGCAGCGACCATCCCGGCGCGGCCGAGGTCATCGCAGCCGGCGAAACCGACTGGCGCCGGGTGGTCGAGCGCCTGACCGGCGAGGTTCCCGGAAACCGGGCAGTGTACTTTCAGAAACACATGACCCATCACCTCCTTCCCTCGATCGACCGGTGCTGGATGGACGAAGTGGAAAACTGCTTCCTGATTCGCGATCCCCGGGAAGTGATTGCGTCCTACGCCCACATCCGGGACAAAGTGGCGGCGGACGACGTGGGCATCGAGCAACAGGCAGAGATCTACGATCACGTCGTCACCAGGTGCAAGCGCGCGCCGCTCGTACTCGATGCCCGCGACCTGCTCGAAAACCCGCGCCGGATGCTGAGCGCCTTGTGCGAACGCCTCGGCATCGCGTTCACCGAACGCATGCTCACCTGGCCGCCAGGCCCCCGCCCCAGCGACGGCGTATGGGCAAGGCACTGGTACCGCTCCGTCCATGAGTCCACAGGATTCAAACCCCACGTGCCCACCGCACATCGTCTTCCGGCGCACCTTGAGCCGCTCGCACGAGAGAGCGAACGCCACTACCGCCGCCTGCGGCGCCACCGGCTCAGGGGCTAATGAGGTCTCCCCGGCAGTGTTTGCCCCAACGACCGTCCACTTGAGCAATTCGGTCGCGCCCGCCAAACTCGCCTCTCAAGTTCGCCTGCAGGGGAAATCCCGTTGTTCGAAAAGCTGATGACGCTGGCCGACCTTGGCGGCGGCGAGTTCGAGGGCCCCGCATCTCCGGAACGGGCGGATACGCTCTTCGGGGGCCACTTGATCGCGCAGTGCCTGGCCGCCGCGCAGACGACCGTTCCCCAGGACCGGCACGTGAACTCCCTGCACGCCTATTTCATGCGGCCGGGTGAGGTGGACCTGCCGGTTGCCATAACCGTGAACCCGGTGCGCGACGGGCGCTCGTTTTCCTGGCGGGAGACCGCGGCAAGCCAAGGCGGCAAGGAACTGTTCCGCATGTCGGCGTCTTACCAGGTTCCGGCTGAATCGCCCGAATACACCCGCCCGGCGCGGCCGGAGGCACCCCCGCCCGAACAGGTCCCGTTGACCTACGCCGAATTCTCCATGCAGCAAACCGGCGAGGACACCTGGGACGGCATGGGGCGTTCGTTCGAGATCCGCTACATCAACCCACCGCAAGCGCCCCGCGGCGACGCCGTCACCGAAAGCCAGTTGATGTGGATGCGCATCCCCGAGAGATTGCCGGATACGCCGGCGATCCACCACGCCGGCCTCGCCTACCTGTCGGACGCAACGCTCGTCGACCACGTCATGCTGCCCCACGGCATGCGCTGGCAAGACGCGGACTTCCTGGGCACCAGCCTCGACCACGCCATGTGGTTCCACCGCTTCGCCCGGGCGGACGAATGGCTGCTGTTCGAGCAGACCGTCGACTCCACCGGCTGTGGGCGGGGGCTTGCCCGCGGTTACTTCTTCGACCGGGGCGGCGCGCTGATCGCCACCTGCATGCAGGAAGGCCTCATGAGGTGGATTCAATCCTGAGTTCCTGACGGACACAAGGGAGTTCACTGTGGACAACCTGTCATCTTCCTGTGGAAAACTCGCTATACTCGTGACGGAAGCAGGGAGGTGGGCCAGTGAGCGAACAGCCGCTGCGTGTCGTGAAGGCGCGGGCAAACGGAGACAATCTTAAACCCCTGCGAGCCGGCAAACGCGTCCGCTATGTCAGGCGCATCGACCAGATTCCCCAGATACCGCCGGAACTCGCGTCCCGCCTCGGGCCGGTTGCCGAGCGCTACGTCTTCCGTGCCAACAACTACTACCTCGGCCTCATCGACTGGAACGACGAGAACGATCCGATCAGGCAACTGATCATCCCGCGAGAGGAAGAACTGCGCGACTGGGGCCGGCTCGACGCCAGCAACGAGGCCGCCGTCACGCCGGTACGCGGCGTGCAGCACAAGTACACCGACACGGTGCTGCTGCTCTGTAACGAAGTCTGCGGCGCCTATTGCCGTTACTGCTTCCGCAAGCGCCTGTTCATGGACGAGAACGACGAGGTGACCAAGGATATCAGCGAGGGCCTGCGTTACATCGAAAGCCATCCGGAAGTCACTAACGTGCTGCTCACCGGCGGCGACCCCTTGCTGATGAGCACGCGGCGGCTCGTGGAAATTTTCGAGGCGCTACGCGCGATCGACCATATACGCGTCATCCGCATCGGCTCGAAGATGCCCGCCTTCGACCCGTGGCGGGTAAAGAACGACGAGGCGCTCCTCGCCGCATTCCGAAAGTTCTCGACGCCCGGCAAGCGCATTTACCTGATGGCTCATTTCGACCACCCCCGGGAGCTGACCGAGCCCGCCATTGCGGGCATCGACGCCTGCATCAGGAACGGCGTGATCTGCGTCAACCAATGCCCCATGATCCGCGGCATCAACGACGATCCCGACACCCTGGCGGAGTTCTATTCCACCCTCTCCTACATCGGCTGCCCACCCTACTACCTGTTCCAGGGCCGGCCGACGGCCGGCAACGAGCCCTATGAGGTGCCCATCGTGCAGGGCTGGCGGATATTCCAGGAAGCGCTTAACCGCGGCTCCGGCCTGGCCAGGCGCGCCCGTTTCTGCATGTCGCACGAAACCGGCAAGGTCGAAATACTGGCCGTGGACGACGAGCGCATCTACTTGCGTTACCACCAGGCCAAGGACCCCACCGACCTGGGCCGCTTCTTCGTGCGCCGCCGCAATGACGAGGCATATTGGCTCGATCAACTGGAACCCGTCTGACGACCGGGCAATGAGTATTCACACCAGCATCCGGGGTGCTGACGCCCAAGGAACTGCTCGGCAGTAGGAGGAGAGTCGGTGTACGGTGCGGGTATCAGGCACCTTTAAAGCAGTTCAAGTCACGCAAACCCACCGACAACCCCTACGCTTGGCGTGCCGGATACCCGCACCGTATACCGACTCGGTGCCGGCTACTATGCTGGCGCCAGCCCGATGCGGTCGTCGCGGCGCCGCAGCATCGCGATCAACGGCAGTACCAGCACTACCATCCACGACTTGCCGATGATCAGTCCGGCCAGGAAATCGAGGCTGCCGAAGGCAAGGCCCAGAAACAGCATGCTGTCGACGGTCAGCCCCACCATGCTGCTCAGGAATACCGCAAACACCAGGCGCCGGCGCTGCAAGGGCGTGTAGACAAGAAGATCGGCTATTTCGGAAAACAGGAAGGCCGTCGCACTGGCGATAACGAGCGTCGGCGGCGCCACCAGGGCGGAGAGCGCCGCGCCGAACAGAATGGCGGCAATCGCCCACTGCATGCCCAGGCGCCGCTGCACCAGGTCGCGCAGCACGAACGCCAGGCCGACGAGCAGGACGCTGCTCGGGGCCAGTACGCCCGGCAGCACGGGAATCACGCAGAGCCCGTTGGCTGCGCAGGCCGAGCCGACGTTGCCGATCATCCAGTTGGCGATCGGAATCGACAGGATGAAACCCGCAAGGTAGGCGAACCCTTCCATCTGCCGGCGTGAACGCATGGGACGCTCGAATTCGAAGCCGGCGTCGGTATCGCTTGAGGCTTCCGACTGCAATGAATTCCAGACCCGCTCGCGCAGCGCATCCGCATCGGGACGCCACTCGCCCCGCATGGCGGCGCCGATCGAATGGTAGCGCGCCCAGGCGGCGCGCAGCTCGGGGTCGTCGCCGGATTCCTCGAGCAGTTGCCTGAGCTCCGCCTCGCTGGCTTCCCCGTCGACCGCCGCGGAGACCCTCTCGAGCCGTTGCTTAGACGTCATCGGCGATCGGCTCCGCCGGCACGGCGGACCTCCCCTGGTGATTCGATCAGCATAGTTTCGACCCGGACATCGACGGCCTCTTCTTGTCACCCATCATACGGCAATGCAGGGCGCGTTCGGCTGGAAACATTATGGAAGCGATCAACGTTTAGCTCAATTGATCAATTTCTGTGGTTGGTACGATCCGTCGCAATCGTTCCGCCGTTGCCGCGATCAGGTTCCATGCCTTTTCGACATGTTCGAGTTCCGTGCGGGCCTGACCCACGCACAGTCTCAACACGAACCGGCCGTTCAGCCTGGTGTGGGTGAGAAAGATCTCGCCGCCCTCGTTGAGTTCTTCCATGATCCGCTGGTTCAGGCCGTCACTGCCGCGGCAACGGAAGCAGACCAGGTTGAACGGCGCAGGGGCGACGATCTCGAAGTGGGGGTCGGCCTCGATCCAGGCCACCAGTTTTCCGGTGAGCTCGATGTGCCGGCGAATGTGATACCGCAGGCCTTCCACACCGTAGTAGCGCAGCACGAACCAGAGCTTCAGCGCCCGAAAGCGGCGCCCCAGCGGTATCTGCCAGTCACGGTAGTCGAACACCGCCCCGCTCCGCGTCGCCTCGTTGACCAGGTATTCGGGAAGAATCGACAGCGCGCCCACCAGCGCCGCCCGGTCGGCCACCCAGAAACAACTGCAGTCGAAGTTGGTGAACATCCACTTGTGGGGATTGAAGCAGTAGCTGTCGGCGTATTCGACGCCGTCGTTGAGATGCCGGTATTCGGGGCAGATCGCCGCCGTGCCGGACATGGCCGCATCGACATGGAACCAGAGGCCTTCTTCACTGCATATCCTGCCGATGTCGGCAATGGGGTCCACCGCGTTGGAGGACGTGGTTCCGAGCGTCGCGCAGGCGAATATCGGGCGCAGCCCCGCGGCCCTGTCCGACTTGATCTGCGCGGCGAGCCTCTCGGCATCGAGGGCAAACCGCTCGTCCACCTCGATCTGCCGCAGATTGGCGCGCCCGAGGCCGGCAACGCCCATGGCCTTTTCAAGCGATGAGTGCGTCTGGGTGGAACAGTAGGCGACCTGGGTACCGTCACAGCCAACCCGGTTGGACCGCTGCCCGGAGTCTCTCTCCCGTGCGGCGATCAGGGCGCACAGCACGGCGCTGGAGGCGGAATCCTGTATGACGCCTCCGCCGTTGCCCGTTGAGCGGTACGATTCCGGCAGGCCAAGAAGTTCCGCGAGCAGGTCGAGCACCCGGGTTTCAACCTCCGTGCAGGCGGGGCTGGTGGACCAGAGCATGCCCTGCACGCCGAGGCCCGCCGAAAGCAGTTCGCCGAGAATGGCGGGCCCCGATGTGTTGGCCGGGAAGTACGCGTGAAACCCGGGCGATTGCCAATGGGTCAGGCCTGGAAGAATCTTTTCGGTGGCATCGCGCAGGATATTCGAGAAGCCCTCGCCATGAACGGGTAGTTCATCGCCCAGAGAGGCAGCGACCTCGCCCGGCCTGGCCCTGGCCAGCACGGGATAACTTTCAACGGTCTCGTGGTAGTCCGCTATCCAGTCGATCATTTCCTTGCCGTGTCGACGGAAGTCGTCCGTGGACATGTGGTAGCTCTTTGTATTGGACATCTTGGCGCTTCATCCGTTCCGTATCGGTCGGCCCGCCGGCGGCCGGCCGCACACGAGTGTCCATGCCGGTGCGGGCATAGGCAAATCCGGACGCGGTGACCTGCCTTGTGCAATTTCCCCGGGAAGCAATTCGCGAACAAATGAGCGCGTGTGCAGGGGTAAGCCGAATACGCAATAATGCCTGTCAGAGACTGCGATCAAATCGCAACGTTTAAACAGCAGCGCTTGTCGATGACGGAAGGGGGGTCCATGCCCGGTCTTGCTTGGAAACTGACAACGCTCGCCGTAACTGTTGCCGTGGCGGGCGGTTTTCTGTCAGCCCCCACCGTCGCGGAGGAATCCGCGGCACTCGAGGAAATCGTCGTGACCGCGCAGCGGCGCGAAACCGCACTCCAGGACACCCCCATCGCGGTGACGGCAATCACCGGCGAAAAGATCGCCGACATGAACATTTTCGACATCGCCGACCTCTCGAGCCTCGCGCCCAATACCGCGATGCGCAGGCAACCCGCATCGAACTCGAACGCCGGCGTCTTCATCCGCGGGGTGGGCGCCGGCGAAACGTCCCTGATGGTCGACCCGAAGGTCGGGGTGTACATCGACGGCGTCTACATGAGCAAGACCGTCGGCGCCGTCTTCGATGTGGTGGACCTCGAAAGCGTGGAGATACTGCGCGGGCCGCAGGGCACGCTGTTCGGCCGCAACAGCAGCGGCGGCGCCCTGAACCTCACCACGGCGAAACCTACCGGCGAGTTAGGGCTCAAGCTGCAGGCCTCCATCGGCAACGACGGCTACCGGCGCTACTCCGGTTCGGCCGACCTGCCCAGTGTCGGCGGCGTGCTCTCCGCCAGGGTCTCGGGAATGCTTATGGACTACGACGGCTGGGCGGTGAACGACTTCCCCGGGCAGGCAAGCAAGCTCGCCAGCGAGAACAACGGCGCCTACCGCATCGCGGTGCGCCTGCAGCCGGTAGACAGCTTCACCGTCGACTACGCCTACGACAGGACGGACAACAAGGGCGTGCCGACGCCTTTCCAGATTACTGAGGTGAAGAGCAGCCTGTACGACGGGTTCAACGTCATACCGTTTCCCTTCGAGGTGCTGGGCGGCGCCCTTTATGCGGGAATGGCGGCCACCGTCGGCGACCCGAACGACCGCCGGGAGCAATACACCCTCGACCACGTCGGCCCCGAACGGCTGGACGTGAGGGGTCACACGGTGACGGCAGAACTGGAGGTTGCCGCGTTCACGCTGAAATACATCTTCGCCGACCGGCAAACCGACCAGACCGCCGGCAACACCGACCTCGACGGAGGCGCGCACATCGCTCCCGACGTGTTCTATGCGCGCGGCGCCGAGGTGCCCACACCGGGTTTCCACGCCAGCATTCCCGAGCACTTCGTTGACATGAGAACCCACGAGGTGCAGCTCTTCGGCGAACTGTTCGACGGCCGCGCGAACGTCACCCTGGGTTACTACAACTACGAGGAGGAGGTCTACCAGGACAATCCGCAGACCTTCTCGCTGCCCATCGCGGCGCTGGTGCAGGCGCAGCCGATACTGGCGGGAATCTTCGCGTTCCGGGGTTTCTGCGACATCGTGCCCGATGTGGGGCCGGTGTGCGTGGGCAGTCAGCGTTTGCCCATTCCGTTCCGCTTTCCGGGCGCAGACCCCAACCTGAACGGCTTCGTCGACTTCATCTACGGCCAGGACTCCGAATCCTGGGCCGTCTACGGCCAGGGCACTATCGAGTTGACGGACAGGCTCAGCTTCACCGGCGGCCTGCGCTACACCGACGACGAGAAAACCGGCTTCCTATTCAACGAAAACCTGTTCCACGAATCCATCGAAGACCGGCTCACCAGCGCAGGCGAGTGGGACAACCTCAGCTACTTCCTGAACCTCAGCTACGCCGTCAACGCCGACCTGAACGTGTACGTCACCCACTCCACCGGCTACAACAGCGGTGGCTTCAACGCCCGGGCGCTGTCGGTGACCGCGTTCGTCGAGCCGGTGCGGGAAGAGGAGATCTCCGCCATCGAGGTGGGCATGAAGGCCGATTGGTGGGACAGCCGCCTGCGCACCAACGTCGCCTTCTTCCACAACGAATTCAAGGACGTGCATATCGGCCAGTTCGAGGCGGGCAGCGGCGGCGCGTCGCTCAGGCTGCTCAACGCCGGCAAGGCGTCGTTCACCGGAATCGAACTGGACATGGTGGCGCTACTGACGCCGGGCCTGATCGCGGACGTCACTTACGGCTACACGCACGGGGAGTTCGACGAATACCTGGCGGTCGATCCCCTCACCGACCGGGAAATGGACATCGCCGATGTGACCACCATGCCGGGCATGCCGGAGCACACCGCCAACATCGGCATTCAGTACGACTTCAACCCGTTCCCCTGGGGGCGCCTGTCGATGCGTTTCGATGCCACCTATACGGATGAGTTCGCCTTCCACCCGTTTCTGAACCAGCACGACAGCGCATCGGATTTCTGGTTGATGGACGCCCGCATCAGCCTGAACGACATTGCCCTGGGCGACGGCGGCCGGCTGCGCGTCTCGGGGTGGGTGAGCAACCTGGCGGACAAGGAGTACCGCGAGTGGGGCATCGACTTCGCGAGTCTCGGGTTCACCGGGAACACGTTCGGGCGGCCGCGCACCTATGGCATCGACCTGGTTTATTCGTTTGACGATTGACCGTGCTTTCCCGCCCGGACATGCGTATAGTGCGCCGCTGATTCAGGAACCCCGTTCCGATTTCTTTCGAGTTCAACCCTCGCCTGTTCATCGGCAATCGCTTCTAGATCAATCGGAAACCGCCGGCATGGTGCAGGCGGGACAAACGCGCGCATGAGATGCAACGGGAACACTTGCGCCAGATGAAGCTCGTCAGAGAGCCGGAGAACATTTGTGAAATTGTATGTTGGGAACCTCCCCTGGAGCGTTACGGATAGTGACCTCGAAGAACTGTTTGCCCAGTTTGGCCCCGTGCAGTCCGCGCAGGTCGTCACCGACCGGGACAGCGGCCGCTCGCGCGGATTCGGGTTTGTGGAAATGGCGATTGAAGACGGTGCGCAAGCCATCGCGAAACTCAATGGCCATCAGGTCGAGTCACGCGCCCTGCGTGTGAACGAGGCCCAATCGAAGAAGCGGAAAGCCGCCGCGTACTAACCCCCTGCCGTTGAGCCGAAACGCCGGCCTCGGCGGCTCACCGGCGACCATCCATCTAAACGTGGACGACGCCGACGCCGTGGCCGAGCACGGGGCACCAGGTCAATTTGAGTCTCATTGCCTTCCACTTTTCTGGTGCGAATTGCGGTGTTTATTATTTAACTTATTGTTTATATTGATATTTTTGGCGGAGAGGGTGGGATTCGAACCCACGATACGTTTCCGTATACACACTTTCCAGGCGTGCTCCTTCGGCCTCTCGGACACCTCTCCGCTAGAGGGCTGGACGACGGATTATGCTAGCCGCTGCGATGCATCAGCCGCAAGCCGGACGTCATCCTGGCCGACGATGAGCGTGCCGACCCGCGGCCGACAGCCGTCGCCGACACGCTCGACCCGCGTCCGCCCGACGTCACGCCGGTCGACGGCGAATGAGTACTTCGATGTGCTGCCGGAAGTCTGCGTAGAAACCATGCGCTCGATTGCGGGATTCGCAAGGTCGTTGTAGCCGCCTGCCGCGGTCTCTGGTAGGTTCCCGGTAGCCCGATGCGTCTATTGAACTGAGGGCGGTTTCAATCGGAGGGAGGACCAACCGTGCCCGGACCCTTGAACGGCATCCGCGTGCTCGACGTGAGTATTCTCATACAGGGCCCCCAGGCCGGCGCGCTGCTGTCGGATATGGGAGCGGATGTCATCAAGGTGGAGTTGCCCGGTGTCGGCGATCACGCCCGTTTGCTGCCGCTGTCGCCCGATGACTTCCGCAGCCCCTGGTATATCGGCTGCAACCGAGGCAAGCGGGGGTTGACCCTCGACCTGCATCAGCCGGACGGTGTAAGCGTGTTCCGCAAGCTGGCCGAGACCGCAGACGTTGTAATCAGCAACTTTCAGGCGGGCACGCTGGACGGCTGGGGGCTCGGCTACGATGCGCTTGCTGAACTCAACCCGGGAATCGTCTGGGCCGCGGGCAATACGTTCGGGCCCATCGGGCCAGACGCCAGGCGCAAGGGCGCGGACCTTGCCGGCCAGGCCTCCGGAGGGCTTATCACGACGATCGGCCGCGACGGTGACCTGCCGTCTCCGGTGGGGGCGGCCATAGCCGACCACGTCGGCTCGCTGAACCTGGCAGCAGGTATCCTGGCCGCCCTGCACGCCCGGCAACATACGGGCCGCGGGCAGCGCGTTGAGGTGTCGCTGCTCGGCGGCCAGATCTGGGCGCAGGCCAGCGAATACACCGCGTTCTTCCTGAACGGCAAAATGCCCGGCCGTTCCAATTTCGGACACTCCCTGCTCATGCCGACTTACCGCATTTTCGAGACTGCCGACGGCTGGCTCGCCCTGGTCGGCGTGGCGCCGGAGGACATGGACGCCTTCTTCATCGCCGTCGATCGCCCGGACCTGGCCGTGGAGGAGCGCCTGCAGCCCATGACGGCGACCGCGGAGGACCTGGCCTGGCTGGCCGGGGAACTCGAAGCGACGTTCCGGACGCGCACCACGGACGACTGGCGCACAGCGTTCGAGGGCATCGACGTGCGTTATTCCCCAGTGCGCGACTACCAACAGGTGGTCGACGATCCGGGCGCCTGGGAAAACGGCTATTTTTCGGAAACGCGGGACGCCGAAGGAAAGACGCACAGAACTGTGGGAGTGCCCATTCGGATGAGCGAGACACCCCTGACGGCGGGCGCGGTGGCGCCGGATCTCGGGGAGCACACCGATGAAATCCTGCGGGAAGCAGGATATTCAGATAAGGAGATTGCGGCGTTTCGCAAGGCTGGCGTCGTTTGACCCGGGTCCGCGCGGCTGACCCGGAACTCCACCCGGTCGGAGACCGATCTCTCAACGTTGGGCGTCTTCCCTTAGTTCATCGCGAAATTCCGGGGCGGCTACACCAATCAAGGCCTCAGCGCGAGCATTCAGCGGCAGGTCGCGCAGTTCGGCCACCCCGTACTCGGTCACGACGGTGTCCACATCCGTACGCAGCGCGGTCACCACCTCAACCCGGTGCACGATGCGCGATGCGGTTCCGCCGCGGGCCGTGGCGTTCATGGCGACAATGGAGCGGCCGCCCGGGCTCAGCCTGGCACCGCGCATGAAATCGACAGAACCCCCGGTGCCGGAGATCTGCCGGCCCCCGGCGAACTCGGCGTTGACCTGCCCCATCAGGTCGATTTCCACCGCCGAGTTGATGGAGACGAACCCCGGCAACTGCCTGATGACGCTTACCTCGTGAGTGTGGTTGGCGCCCTTGAACAGAACCTCCGGCGTCTCGGCAAGCCAGTCCATGAGGGCCTGCGTGCCGATGGCCATGCCGGTGACGTGACGATGCGTGTCGACGGGTTTGTTGGCGCCGGTGACGTTGCCGTTCTCGATCAGCGCCATGCCCCCGTCATCGACGATGCCGCCGTGCATGCCGAGGTCGTTCTTGTCCTGGAGGGCCAGGAGAATGGCGGCGGGGATGGCGCCGATGCCCGTCTGGATGCAGTCGCCGTCGCGGATGAGGCCGGCGACCCGCTCGCCGATCGCAATGGCGCCGGCATCCATGGCCGGCGCGGGAAACTCGTAGAGCGGGCGATTGGTGACCAGCATGCCGTCGATGCGCGATTCGTCGATCAACGGGCAACCGGCGGGGGCGGCGAACGCCTCGTTCAGTTCCGCGAGCACGAAATCGGCGCCGGCGAGTGCTGCCCCCGCGAAATCGACGTTGGGTCCCAGGCGCAGCCGCCCGTCCCCGCCGCGGGCAACCTGTATCAGCGCCACATCGATGTCACGGCTGAGATAGTCGTATATGGCGCGCATCTGCATCGGCACGAAGTGCAGGCGCGCCGGGTCCGCATTGCGCAGGTTGGCTCCCATGAACATCGTGGTTGCCTGAAAGGTGGGGTGCCACGCCGTGAAATCCGCGCGGTTGTAACCGGAGAGCGGGAACTGGACGAAGTGCAGCCCTTCCGGAAGCGCCTCGGCCCGCAACGCGTCGAGCAGCCCCGTGGGCTCGTTGCTCGAGCCGCCCACGAAGATGCGTTGGCCGGGCTTGAGGCACGAGAGGTCCATTAGATTGGTTCCTTGAACTTCGACGCATCGATGGTTTTCATCCGATTCATCTCGCCGACTGACTGCAAACCCATTATGAACGGTCAACCGCCTTCTGACATTTGCTCCCGCTTGTAGACGTGCCCTGTTACCGAACTGTGAACCGTCGTTCGCCCGACGCGCGCCTATCCGGGTAAAATCGCACACCCGCGCCAGAAGGGATTTCCCGTCGTAAACGTGAAGAGGCGCAAGCCGTGTCCGCATCGATGAATCTTGGGCTCGTCTATCCGCAGGCTGAGTTCGGGTCGGACCTTGGCCTGATCCGGGAATTCGCCACTACCGCTGAAGAACTGGGCTATGAACAGCTCATCCTCTACGAGCACGTTCTGGGCGCCGACCCCAAGGTCCATGAGCTGAGCGGGCCCTATACCTGGGAGACCGAATTCCACGAGCCTTTCGTGCTGTTCGGCTACCTTGCCGCGATCACTTCAAGCATCGAACTGGTGACCGGAATCCTCGTGTTGCCGCAACGGCCGACGGCGCTGGTCGCCAAGCAGGCGGCAACCCTGGATTTCGTTTCCGGCGGGCGCCTGGTACTTGGCGTGGGCATCGGCTGGAACCAGGTGGAATACATCGGGCTGGGCCAGGACTTTCACCGGCGCGGCGCGCGCATGGAGGAGCAGATTCCGCTGTTGCGGCAGCTCTGGTCGGAGCCGCTGCTGGATTTCGAGGGGGCATTCGACCGGATTCCCGCCGCCGGCATCGCGCCGCGCCCGGACCGCTCCATTCCCATCTGGATGGGCGGCTGGGCGGATGCGGTGCTCGACCGCACCGGCCGCCTCGCCGACGGCTGGCTGACGGCGGCGGGAAGCCCCAAGCGGTGGGAGGACCCGAATCGCATCGTCACGCCGGACGACCTTGCACGGCGGCTGCGGCTCGTGCACGAGGCCGCCCACGGCGCCGGCCGCGAGCCGTCGGCCATTGCGGTGTCGATGCTGGTCAGCCTGATCGGGTTCGACGGATTCGAGCGCTTCGATGCGGCCGCCTGGGCGGCGCGCGGGCGATCCTGGGGCGAGGCGGGCGCGACCCATATCGCGCTGTCGACCCTCGATCTCGGGTTGAGCCCTGCCGGGCACATGGACGCGATGGTGCGGTTCGCGGAGGCCTGGAAGCAGGGTTGACCGGCACTCCGGTCGCCACCGCGCGATCGCCGGGAGCTCAGTCCTTGCGCCCGACCAGCAGGGAATTCGGGCAGCGGCGCCAGATGCAATCCGCATGGAATCCCGTCTCGCGCATCGCGGCCAGCTCGTCCTCCAAGGGGAAGTAGGTATCCTCCTCCGCCCACTCGTCGAAGTGCCGCCATGCCTGCCGTTCCTCGATGCCGCACTCCGCCATGTGGTCCGCCCAATGGCGGTAGGCGCGGTCCCGTTCCGCCGGGTCTGCGCTGACCGTCACATCCGCGTTCACGAACACGCCTCCCGGCCTCAATGCCCGGTAGATGCGCCGGAAGAGCTCGCCTTTCGCCTCCATCGTCGGAACGTGATGCAGCGCCAGGGAGGCGGCCACCGCATCGCAAGGCGGGAGCGGCTCGTCGAACGCGCATTCGAGGAATCTTGCCCGGCCGCCGAAGCGCTCCAGCCGCGCGCGCGCCTGGGCCAGCATTTCCGGGTCTATGTCAATGGCTTCGAGCGCCTCAACGCTGTCATGCTCCAGGATCGCTTCGCTCAGCGCACCCGTTCCCGCGCCCAGGTCGAGCACCAGGCCGGGGCGGACCGCGGCGATCTCCTGCGCGGCCCTTTTCAGCCCTTCTTCGTAACCGGGGATGAACCGGCGAATCGCCGCATCGTAGGCCTCGATTTCCAACCGGAGATGGCTGCGAACCGAATGGCTCAACGATGGTCTTCCGCGGCGTCCCGGGGCACAAATCCCACCGCTTCCTCGGCATGGGTCAGGTCGCGATAGCCCCAGCGGTTGCGCGAGTTCACGAAGAACACATCGAAGTGGAGATCCAGCGGCGCTTCGACCGACAGTGCGATGGCCTCGGCAACGTCGCGCTGGGAGCACCACACCGAGAAGTGCCGCGGTCGCACCGGGCGGTCTTCGGCATTGACGTAGCCTATGCGCAGGCACAGCACCGAGAGCGGTGACGAGTCGGCGGCATCGCGGCAGAGCGTCTCGCCCCACACCTTGGTGGCGCCGTAGATACCGCGCGAGCGCGTCGGCATGTCGTGGCGGATCATCGTCCAGGTGTCCGGAACATCGTCGTAACGGCCTTCTGCGAGAGCCTTGTACGGTTCGTCGTGTTCCCAGCCGGTCGTGGTGGCGCCGCTGCTCGCGAAGATGAGGCGTTTGCAGCCCGCATCACGCGCGGCCTTCACCACGTTGCGCGTGCCGGCCACGTTGGTGTGCAGCAGTTCGTCCCACGAAAAGTGATCGCCCGGCTTGGCAGCCAGGTGCACCACCGTGTGCTGGCCGTCGAACGCCGGGCGGATGGCGTCGAAGTCGGAGAGATCGGCCCGGGTGGTGGGGATGCCTTCCACGTCGCTGCGATTCAGCGCGGAGAGGCGCGCGTGGGGCGCCAGCCGCTCACGCGCTGCCCCGCCGATCAAGCCGCTCATGCCCGTGATCAGGATGTTCATGCGGGCATTCTATAACGAGTGCGGCCGCCTCACCGAGGCCGCGCCGGAGCAGACATCGGATCGATGACCGGAACATCATGGCCGCGAACCGCCACCTACCTCTCCTGACCCAACATCGGCGACGCAATCACCCGCAAGACAGCCCTCGCGGCATCGCACTTTCAATCGCGGGCCTGAATGGGACATCATGCCAACCGCTTCCGCTGCGAGCGCAGGACAGACGAAACTTGACCGAAGCAGACCTGATTCAAGCCCGATTCGATATCGGCGACGCCGTGACGTTCCGCGAACCAAACGGGACGAATGCGGCCGGCTTCATCGAGAAACTCAATCCCCGCACCGCGACGGTACGGCAAGGCCTGGTTTCTTGGCGAGTGCCGTACGCACTGCTTGAACTCCCGAACGTCGATCCCCGCAATGGCCGCGTCGAACGCCTGCGGGAGGTAGCCAGGGAAGCCCGTGACCTCATGGACAGGCACGGGCTCACGGACTGGGCATTCCGCTTCAGCGCCGCCCGGCGAACCATCGGCCTGTGCAAGGAGAAGGAGAGGGTCATTCAACTCGGCAGGCACCACGCCGCGAACGATGCGCCGCTACAGGTTACCGATACCATCCTGCACGAGATCGCCCACGCACTGGCCGGAACGGCCGCACGCCACGGCCCGGCCTGGCGCAGGATCGCATTAAGGATCGGCGCGACACCCAAGGCGAGCAAGGCAACCGACCCGGCAAGGGACGAGGCGATCAGGAACGGCCTGCGTCCCGGCACAACCATCGGTTTTCGTACCGGCACCGGCAGCGTGCTCAAGGGCACAGTCGTCAAGCTGAACCGCAAGACGGCACGGGTTACGTGCGGCAACCGAATGCTGCTTGTGCCCTACGGATGCGTTGTGGAAGCCCTCGCAAACGGCGAATCAACAGGCAAAACCTGACGGCGGAAGAAGACGGCGGAAGAAACGGAAACAGTGGCGGAAATTCATTAAGTCATTTCCATGCGGACAACGCTATTACAAGGACGAGCATGTTCGCTACCGCATCGAGCGTGGATAGGACTACTCTATGAGCGTAATCCACAGGGCGTATCGGCGGCCCTTGATGAGGCTGACGGAAGCGAGGCCAGGAGAACGCCTGAAAGGGACCATTGATCGACTTGGACCTGCATCATTCGCGCTGTCGGCGGTTACGCGTCAACCAGGCTTTCTACGCCTGTGGAAATATCTCCCAGACGGTCAGCCCCTCGCGGTGGTTGACCAGGGAGCGCAGCGCCCGGCCTTCGCGGGCATCGTCCGGCAGTCCCGCGAGTTGCCGTTGGGCGCGTTTGAACAGACTGTCGAGGGCGGCCACAAGCGCGACCTGCGCCCTGTCGAACTCGGCGCTCTGGGACACGAGGGCGGGATCGTGATGGGAGAGCCTGACCTTGTTCAGCCGGTAGATTGTCGCGATGCGTTCGAGCCAGCCCCGGCACCAAGCGGCCAGATGGGGCTGGCCTGCCGCGCAATCGTTGACGTCGCGCCTTTGATGGGACCAGCACCAGCCCAGAACGATCAGCCCGCCCAGCAACCGCTCCAGCTTCTTGTAGACGCTTTAGCGGTCACTGACGACCAACCGTGTCGGGCGCAATCTCGCCCAACAGCCGCAGCGCCGCCTCGGCGCTTCGTGAGGCGTCGATGTGGAAGCAGGCCGAGTCCTCGTTGACCGAGGCCCACAGCCAGGCACGGCCCGACCGGCCCTCGCCGCGCAGTTCCTGCACCCGCCAGCCGGTCTCGTCGGCCTGGCGCAGGGCGGCATCGGCCTGATGCGCGCAAATCGCCTCGGCGATCGGCTCAAACAGCGGCACGAACCGGGGTGTGCTGTTGGACAGCGTACCGGCCGCGACCGGCAGCCCCTGGTCGCCCAGCCAGCCCGACACGCGATGCAATGGGCGCAGACAGGCGTAATGTTCGTAGAGCACGCGTGACCACACGCTCACTCCGAAGGCGGTGTTCGGGAACAGCCTCGGCACCGGCGGCGCCGAGACCTCCACCGGCGAAGACGTGCAGCCGCAGTTGCGCCGCCAGCGCGGCCGCCGGATCACCCGGCGGTAGGTACGCACCTCGATCTCGAGAAGCGACGACTCCGCGGCGCCGTTCGCCACATACGGCTTGCCGCAGGCCACGCAGGTGCGCGCTCCGGCCGGCGCGTCGTGCACCTCGACCCGCTCCTCGAGCCCGGGGCGTGGCGTGCGGCCGTGACCGGGTGCGCCCGGCTGTTGGCCGCGGCGACGGCCGGTGCCCGGCGTCTCCAGCTGCTCGCTGCGCCGCCCGTACAGGGTCTTCGACAGCACCGCCGCGGTCGAGCGCAGCTTCATAAGCTCCGCTTCCAGCGTCCCGACCCGGCCCTGCGACGCCTTCGCCCGCCGCCGCAGCCGGGCGTTCTCCTTTCTCAGCGCGTTGAGCGCGGTCTTCTGACAACGCGACCGGCGCAGGGCCTTGCGCAGTTCCGCGTCCTGGGCGACCGCCGAGAGCAAACGCGCCTTCTCGATCCAGCGCACCAGGCGCTCCTTCAGCCGGTCGTTGAGCTTCCTGGATGTCTTCAGGTCGCGGCGCAGTTGCCGACACTCTCCCGTCAGCGACGCGAATTGGTGCTGCTGGTCGCGCAGGAACCTCGTGCGGTCATAGGCCTGAACGGCGTCGTACAGCAGGCGGCGCAGCGACCCGTTGTCGAGCTGCTCCTTGTACAGGGCCTTGTTCAGTTGGCGGATCTTGCGCGCCTGGACCTCCGCGCCCGGCGCCAGCTTGCGCAACCGCTCGACCTCGATGCGCAACGACACGATCGTGCGGCGTCGGCTCGGGTCGACGCCGGCCGCCTTGAGCAACCGAGTCAGGCGCCCTGCCTCGGACTGAAAGAACAGGGCGTCCTTCGCGACGCGGCGCACACGCCGGGTCTCCTCCACCGCCTCCAGACGCTTGCGGCGGGCCGCCCGGAACATAACGGGCGGCGCTTGCCATTGGAATTCGCCAATTTCAGCTTCCGAATCAATTGGTTGCTCTATGCGGCTTGGAAACGCGAATGACCATGGGGGTTCTAACGCACGCGGTCTTCTCCGACCGTTCTGAACATTCGCCGCCGATTGAGGCTGCAGAACTCGGATCACCGCTTTCCAATGTCCACTTGATTTACAATCCATTTCATGCTGTGATTCATGTGTGAATCCGGAGTCAGTGTTCGAGCGGAATCGGCCTCAATGGTTCGGTCGATGCAAGCTTCAGAAACGGACCAGATTAGCGATTCCAATTCGTAAGCAATGGATGGTTGAAGCTATTATGCGCAGAAGTTATGACAACATACGAGACACATTGAAAACCGGCGACATCGTGCTCTGTTCAGGCAAGGGCACGGTCAGCACTATTATCAAGGCGTTTAGCAGAAGCCGATGGTCGCACGTGGGGATGGTGCTGCGACTTCCCGCCGAATTCGATTTCGTGTTGTGCTGGGAGTCAACTACGCTCGGAAAACTGAAAGACGTTTACGCAAATGAACCAAAAAAGGGTGTTCAATTGGTTCCATTAAGCGAGCGTGTCCGGACGTACGATGGCGAAATCGCTATCAGGCAGCTGAGCGGCATCGATCTGACCAATTCCCACATCGCCGAGTTAAACGCACTCCGCAGGGAAATGCGAGGGAAACCCTATGAGCAGGATCGCCTGGAACTTTTTAAATCCGTGTACGACGGCCCAGGCGGAGCCAACGAAGAAGACCTAAGCAGTCTGTTCTGCAGTGAACTTGTGGCAGAGGCCTATCAACGGCTCGGCCTTCTTCCTTCGGCAAAGCCATCCAATGAATACGTCCCGGCCGACTTCTCTGAAGACCGTGGATTGACATTGAAGAAAGGAAAGCTAGGTGAAGAAGTATCCGTCACCATGTAAGAAATGGTCTCTTGCTCGCACATCGCGGATACCCGTAACAAAAAAACGCCAAAAGCAAGTGACGAAAGCGAAAGCGACCGAAATTCGTCACTAAGTCGGCGGTAGACCGAGCTTCGAAGTGAAAGCAAGTAGACGAGCAATCTCAAAAAAACGTTTCGCAGTCGAAATGTGGCTTCTTGGCACAAGTACGACAATCCTGGCAGCAGGGGCAACCTCGCAAGATAGAGTTGAGTATAATCCTCAAATCCAGCAACTAATCAACATCAATCGAAACGTTGACGTCCAGCGTCGAGTCGACCAGGATCCAAACCTAATTCTTGTAATAGCGATTTCGGGAAGTGGCCATCGAGCAGCAAAATTTGCATTAGGTTCGCTACTTGCCCTTTAGCAGACCAAGTACGGAGATCATTCGAATCTCCTGAACGAATTAGATTACTTTTCGACTGTCTCTGGCGGAGGCCTGGCAGCCGATATCGCGATTATGGCCAAATTCAAGACCGCTAAGTACTGCAGCGGGCGCTTTCGGCCTAAGCTTTCGGAATACGTGAACAAAACGGGAGTAATGCGAAATCTGCGGCGAAATCACACGTTACGTTTGGGTTACTCTAAGCTGTTTCCAAGTGTGATGTTGACAGAGAAAACCAGCGGTGACGACTTCCAATTGCAACTCGATCGAACGGTACTTCTTAGGGACAAAGTTGGAGGTAACTGTGGGCCAGCCAAAAGAAGCAACGAATCGTATGAGCTT
Organism: uncultured Pseudomonadales bacterium; assembly: GCA_964638775.1. GTDB lineage: Bacteria > Pseudomonadota > Gammaproteobacteria > Pseudomonadales > Azotimanducaceae > Azophilus. The sequence continues at coordinate 4,831 of CAZWZH010000191.1, read as the reverse complement.
CGTCATGTTTTCGTCAACGCCGACGCAAGCGGTGTAGTTCCCAAAGTTCCGTACTGGTTCATGAACGCAACAGCAATGATCGACCGCCGCATTGTTCCGTTTACGTCGTGGAAACTGAGAGAAGAGCAAATCAACGCGTATTGGCACGACGCACATATACCCGTTTGCACGATGGCTGGGATTTGCGCATACGAGCACATACCCTTAGCACTAGGATTGAGAACCAGCATGAACTTTCCCCTCGGTATTCCAGCGACCCGCCTTTCGTTGAAGACTGGAGATTATTTCTACCTTACCGACGGCGGAGCAGCCGACAACCTCGGTGTACTGACGGCAATGGCAGTATTGGATCAAGAAGGTCAATCGAGAAGACCAAACAACCGCCGCGTACTAATTGTTATCGATGCCTATTCCGGCGTTTACGAAAAGGACTATACTACTAGCCGTGCACTGGGATTGATCAGATCTAGCTTCCGCGGTGCATATCTACCGATGGACGCGCATCGCTTTCGGATCAGACAAGATTTCTATTTGTCGAGCACAAATCAACTGACGTTGTTGGACGCGATGAGTGCATCGGGCGACATTTCAGTCGTCTATATCGATATGTACACCGAGCCACGATCAAGGGCGATAGGTACCACGTTGGGCTTGAGCCTGCAGCAACAGCGAGCGCTAGTTTGTGCAGGCAAAAGGCAGGCTCTGGAAGCTATCGGCGAAGCTGATCTGTGGCGCGAGACCAAAGATACCGAAACAACGAACGCGAACAAAACGCCAGCGGAGTTAACCTGCGATCTTTCTCCTTCACCGAAACACTGCCCGAGCCATCGGATGACCTCCGATGGTGATTGTTCTCACTTCGTAGCCTTCAACAGACAAAGTAAGGCGGCCTTGGTCGACGCGCTCGCACGACAATTGCGTGTTCAATTAACTGGAATTCGAAACCGCAGCGATCGGCTGGCCGCTCGAGTGGAGAATACCGTTGCCCGAACATTCCGCGAGCATCAAGAAGATTTGATTCGCAATGAAATCTCCGCAATCGGGGATCGGCAATCCGTAGCGCAACCAACGCTGACAATAGAAAAAGTGAGCGCGTTTCGGAGAGAGATCGAAAACTACAGATCGACGGTGACGATGTTGAAGCAACAGATTTCGATTGCGATTTCAGAAGAACTCGACGCAGGTAGTAACTCCAAACCCGATTCACCCACGCCCCCGAAAGAAATAGACGATGAAACTTCACGGTGGCAGGCCTGGGGCAGGCGAATATTGAATTGGTTTTTGGCCCTGTCAGACTTCTCGAAGGAAAACAGCAATGTAGAAAACGTCGCGAATGTCGACCAAGATGGGGCGGAGACGAAGCCTATTCAGATAGAGGGTGAGACGAAACAAAATGATTCGATAGGCGATGCCGGTGGGGAACATTTTGCCAAGAAGATCAAGGTTATTTTGGAAGCCATGGAGAAACACGCTCTGACGATCGAGCGCGTGTTGGGAAGTGAGCAAGTTTCACAGGACGATCTCGATGAACTGGACAGGGCAATTGCATCTTTGGATGACCCGCACGAAGAACTGTTGGCTCAAATTGCGGAGGAAGAAACGGGACGAAGTCGTGACCTACTGTTGAATTTTCGAGCGTTGAACACATTGTTTGGTACCCCGTGGAGGAAATTGCTAGATGTGAGAGATGAGTTGCGAAATAGCTTGGTGAGTGCCATGAAAGAAGCGGTCAAGCATGACAAAGAGAAACTCGATGCGATAAACAAGAAGTTGTTGGATGTAGGCAACCAAGTAAAACAGGTTCAAAAAGACTATAGTAGTTCTACGATTTATACGGTATTGGACGATGTGGCTGCCGCGTCCGAATGGCTGAATGATCTGGACGCCGAAATCGGCAAGGAATCAATCTGCTCGTTCCTTCGAGTAGCAACCCACCAATACGAGAGTGCACGTGCAAGCCTAGACATATTGGCGAGAAGTGATCTGAGCAATCCGGAAGTATGGAATTTGAACTCAACACTTGTGGAAAGGCTTCCAGTTAAATCCTACAAGAAGGATTTGATAGAGTTGGATACAGTATTCCTTGCAGGGGCAAGGGAAATAAAGAGAATTGCGTGCATTTGGCCAGATCTAGGTAGAAGAGATCGGTACTCGTACCATGACTTCGAGAAATTCGCAAACTTAGGCGTTTACGAAAGGGCGTCTTGCTCGGGGGACGACGTTTTGCCGTATGCGCGTGCGTGTAAATGACACTTCAGCGCCCAGCTCTACTGCCAAGCAGTTCTATCGCACGGTCAGTGGTGCATACGGCGCAGTATGAATTGAGATAGCGCGTGCACCTTTGGGGTCGGAGCGTGGCCGTGGAACAGCAACCGGCTAAACGAGGTCCTGCTGAAGGTGACGGCGTAAGCTGGGCCGGGCTGGTTGCGACGGAACGCCCGTCGTGTACACCGACAATGTCTTGCACTCAGGAAAATCTTGCTGACAGTATCAGTTCGTTTGGCAACGTTGTCGAGTACCTTTGTAACTGCAGTCTCTGGGTTAGGCAAAATCGTTGTAGGATCGCTATTGCCTGGGAGAAAAAGGGCGGAGCGAGTCGCCACACATGAGCAAACGGACATTCGTCGTCCTCGCGGAGGATGATCCGGAGGTTTTCGACTCACTTTGTGAGAGCATCGAGAAACACGGTTTCGAGATCGAGTCAACCGCAGAGGACGTGGGCATGCTGGTCGTTTCCATCGAGGTTGGCCAGGTGGACGAGATCAGGCATCTAAGGGGCGTTGCAAGCGTTACCGAGGAAATGACCGCCCACATTCCCAGCCCGGACAGCGACGGGCCGTTCTGACCCGACAGGATGAGACATTCCGGGCGCCTGGCGATATCGCAAGGCCGGTCCTTGGGACGAGCCTGACAGGTTACCCGTTCCGCGCTTCAACATTCAACGTTGTCATTCCAGTTTCGACGGCCCTTGCCATTTCAATTCAACACCGAATCCCCGACCCACATCGAGGGCACTGTCTCCAAATTTCTTTCTCACAGCATCCACCACCGTTTCTATCTTGCGGCCACCCGACTCGGCATCACCGAACAGATCTTGCTGAACGGCTTCTTGCGCCGCCGTCAGCCGTTGCGCGCCGACGCCGATCAACCGGAAAGCCCGGCCATCGGTTTCCCGGGTTAGCAGCGGTTCGGCTGCATTGAACAGATCCTCCGCGGATTGTGTGGATCGCCGCAGACGAACGTTCCGGGTGACGATGCGGAAGTCCGCAGTCTTCAGCTTCAACGTGACGCCCTCCCCCGCTACGCCTGCCTTTTTCATGCGACGCGACACCGTTTCGCAAAGACGCCAGAGGATTGGCCTCAACTCACTGAAACGCGACAAGTCGCGATCGAGGGTTATCTCTGAAGACAGGCTCTTGGCATCGCCCCCGGGTTCGACAGCACGGCCATCCTCGCCGCGGGAACACATCGACAGCCGGCGGCCAATCTTTCCGTAGCGGGCAATCAGCTCGGCTTCGTCGACCCGTGCCAGTTCACCAATGGTCGTGATTCCATCGCGGGCGAGCCGTTCAATCATGGCCTTGCCGACGCCCCACAGCAGACCTACCGGCTTGTCCACCAGAAACGAACGGGCATCCGCCCGGCCGATCACGCTGAAGCCACGAGGCTTGTCCAGATCCGAGGCGATCTTGGCAAGAAACTTGTTGTAGCTGAGCCCGATGGAAACCGTAATGGAAAGCCCGTCCTCGATTCGGCGCACGAGCCGGGCCAGGGTCTCCGCCGCGCTCGCGCGATGCAGCGACCTCGTACCGGACAGGTCCATGAACGCCTCGTCAATGGACAGCGGTTCGACCAGCGGCGTCAGGCCAAGCATCATCGTGCGAACCTCCCGGCCTACCGCCACATATTTCTTCATGTCCGGCTTGATGACCGTGGCATGGGGACACGCCCGCAACGCCTGAAACATCGGCATGGCCGAGTGCACCCCGTAGGTGCGGGCAATGTAGCAGCAGGCCGCCACAACGCCGCGGTGGCGGCCGCCCACGATTACCGGCACGTCGCGCAGCTCCGGCCGGTCGCGTTTTTCTATCGTGGCGTAGAAGGCGTCGCAGTCGAGATGGGCGAGTTCCAGGTCGTGCAATTCCTCGTGCCGCGCCATGCGGCCCGCGCCGCAGGCCGGGCAGGTCTCTGCATCAGGGGGCGGCCGGACGCCGCAGTCTCGGCACAGGGTTTGCACAACGGAGGCATCATGCCAGATTGGAAGAACCGGTACGCCGGTCTCCTCTCCCATGCGCATTTCAGGCAGGACGGCAGGAGCAGTGCCTGCCGGTTACTTCGGGACGAATCGACGCCGGCTCAGGTTGCGAAGAACGCCAGCACTGCATCGACCATCTTGTCCCGGTCGTCCGGCAGGTCGGCAACCTTGCAATTGGGAATGCCCAACGCCGCAGCGCGCCGGCTGGCCCGCGATGTCGGGCTTCCCAACAGGATCGGGCACCAGACGCCGGGCAGCCTCTGCTCCACCGGATACTCGAAGTGCGCCGCGAAGATGGCGTTGTAACGATCCTTGCATTTGAGCAGGTCGAGCGTGCGCTGATGGACGACTTCAGGCTCGATGTCCGGCTCACGAGAGCGAATGACGTTCCGGATATTCTTCTCGAACCAGGGTGCGTAGAGTTCCTGGTCGCGGACGAAATTCCAGGCCTGAATCAGATGACCGCCGTTCCCGTCGATGACGATCTCGGGTGCAAATCGCTCCAGGTAAACCCGCCTGGTCGCATCATCCAGGTAAATCAGGTTCCGGATCGCCAGATGCTTGACCAGGTCGGGT
>CAZWZH010000190.1:0-2785 GCA_964638775.1 uncultured Pseudomonadales bacterium | reverse complement strand
GAACACGGACTCCACGTCGCCGCCGCAATCGCTCCAGTTGCGGAACTGCTCGACGATCCAGCCCAGCAGGCCGGCCGGCGAGTCGTTGAGCGCGAGGCCGATTGTCTGGGGCTTGGTGCCCTGAATCCTGGCGTACCCCGTTTCGCGGGCCATGTGTTCCTCGAACTGTTTCAGCCGCTGAACCTCCTCGCCGGTCAGGTCTCCAGGCTGTTCGGGCGCAGGGGCAACGGGCATGTTGGTGTGCAGGCCGACAACGTGCGGTTCATCGAGTTCGGCAAGCCTGGTAGTGACAAATGCCCCCCAGTCGCCGCCCTGAGCGCCGTAGCGCCGATAGCCAAGCCGGCGCATCAACTCTGCGAAGGCCCGGGCGGTTCGCTCGATGTTCCAGCCGCGCTCTCGCGTCGGCCCGGAGAATCCGTAGCCGGGCAGCGACGGAATGACGAGATGAAACGCCTGACGCTCCTCGCCGCCGCCCCGGGGCGGGTCGGCAAACCGATCAATGACCCCAAGGAACTCGATCACCGAACCGGGCCAGCCATGCACGATCAACAGCGGCAGAGCATTCGGGTGCGGTGACCGCACGTGGATGAAATGGATGTTCTGGTTGTCGATGGTTGTCGTGTAATGGGGTAGGCGGTTCAACCTGTCTTCGTACGCCCGCCAGTCGAATTCCGAGCGCCAGTACGCCGCGAGTTCCCGGATGTAGGGAACGTCGATCCCCATATCCCAGCCGCCCTCGCTGAAGTAGTCGGGGAAGCGCGTCCGTTCCAGCCGCGCGTTCAAATCTGCGAGAACCGCGTCCGGTACATGAATCCTGTAACGGTCCACCGCATTGCCCTTTGCGCATGGCCGGGGAGCCGATGCGTCATTCATGGGCATGAAGAGTTTCCGGTACTTGCCCGGGCGCTGCGTGCAATGTGCAACCGGATGTGTCGCCACGTCGACTCACAATGCCCTCCGTCACGGGCTACGCCTGCTCTGCAAAGTACGGCACGATCTCCGCACCGAGCCGCGCGGTGCTTTTCAGGATCTCCTGGTGGCTCAGTTCGCCGTACTGCTGCATGCACAGCAACCTGTCGAACCCGGCCTCCTTGAATTTTGCGATCTTCCTGCGGCAGGTGTCGACATCGCCGATGACCACGGAGTCGATATCGCGTACGGCCTCGAAGACCGCCTCGTTGGTGATCTCGTGCCCCGCAAGCTCCTGCTTGATCAGCGCCACCGCCGGATTCTCGTCGTCGAGTTCGTCTTCGGTGAGCGGCGCGTCATCGACCTGGTCCCAGACGAACTTCGACCGGGGATCGATGTTGCCGCGAACGGTCTGGAAGAACAGGTCCCTGGAGATGCCGTAGATCCTGGGCACCGAAGCCACGTACCAGATGGCCGAGCGATAGGCGTTGCTCTCGATCGCGGCCTTCTCGGACTCCGCAACGTGCACGAACGTGAACACCCCCGCCTGGTTGTTGATGAAATGGCCGGCTGGAGAGTCGCAGTCCGAAATGGCCTGCTTGTAGATCTCGACCCGGTCGGCCAGCAGGTTGACCGGCGTGAACAGCGTCGTGCACAGCGTTCCCACGCCCATCTCGCCGGCCCGCCGGAAGGAGTCGGGGCTCGACCCGGTGTGCCAGATCGGAGGGTGCGGCTTCTGAACCGGTTTCGGCTGCACGTTCTTGCCTTCGACAGACCAGCGGTCGGACTTCCAGGTGATCGACTCCTCGGTCCATGCCCTGGGCAACAGGTTGGTGATTTCCACCAGGTCGGCGAGCGAGGTGGTGCCGCCGTCCGGAACGCCGAACGTCGACCACTCCATGCCGCTCGATCTCGCCAGGCCGACCTCCATGCGGCCGTTGGAAATGTGATCGAGCACCGCTGCGCGCTCGGCGGTGCGCATCCAGTGGTTGATCTCGAGCGGTGCGAGAAATCCGGCGCTGCCGATGCGGATCTTTTCGGTCGCGCCCGCAATGGCGGACAGAATGAGCTCGGGCGTGGAACTGTAGCTGAAGTCCGCCGAGCAGTGATGCTCGACCTGCCACCAGCCGTTGATGCCGGCGTCTTCGGCCGCCCTGGCCTGCTCGACGGTCTCGCGCAATAGCTGGCCGTAACCGCCGTGTTGTTCGCAGTCTTTTTTCTGAACTTCCGTGAATACGTCAAACAGCATTTGTTTTCTCCCGAGCGGGTTTTCGTTTGGCGAGAACGACCCTTTTCGCGTTCTCGTAGAGGTAGGCTTCCAGTACGCCCGCACGAAGCTTGCCGGCAATCTCGTCCGAGCACTCCAGGCATCGCTTCATGTCCAGAACGGGGTGGTCGGAGGACCACATGACCCGGTCGCGGCCCCGCGTGTTCATGAAGTGCAGCAGTTCGTCGGGCAGGTATTTCGGCATCCAGGCGGAGGTCATCATGTACAGGTTCGGATACTTGATCATCAGGCGCATGGCCGTGCCCCACCAGGGGTCCGCGCCGTGCGTCATGATGATTCGGAGTGTCGGAAAGTCCCGGCAGACCCGGTCGAGATGGATCGGGTTCTGGCTTTCGGCATCGAGCCTCGGGCCCGGAATTCCCGTGAAAACGCTGATTGGCACGTCGAGTTCGACGCACTTCGCGTAGAGCGGATAGTAGTAGGCGTGTGTCGGTGGCTTGTCCATCAGCGAGGGCATGACCCGGAACAGCGTCACGTGCTCGGCGTTCAGCAGGTCTTCAGCCGCCCATACGGAGTCGAGCAGACGGTTTACGTCCACGAGCGGGCACAGGCTGAAGCGGTCGGGATGCTGGCGTGAGAACTCAAGAA
>CAZWZH010000189.1:0-31960 GCA_964638775.1 uncultured Pseudomonadales bacterium | reverse complement strand
TACTTTCCCCCGGAAGAGCCGATCGAGGGGCTGCTCTCGAAGGGCTACGCGGCCGAGCGCGCACAACTCATCGACATGTCGCAGAACGATCCCGCCATCAAGCCGGGGAATCCCTATCGCTTCCAGCAGGGCGACAACCCGTTTCTCGATGCCCTGGAACGCTGGACCAACGTACCGCAGCCCGGCGGTCTCAACCCTCCCTGGCAGCTCGCCGACGCGGACTTCCAGGCGTTCGAAGCCAGTTTCGGGGCCGGAACCACCTCCATCCAGGCAGCGGACGCCGACGGCTGGGTGGTTTCCGTCACTCCGTCGGGCGCCTGGATTCCGGCCGCGATCGCCGGTAGCACGGGCATCGGCATGAGCCAGCGCATGCAGAGCTTCGTGCTCGATGCGGACCAGAACCCCTACAACGTCGTGGCGCCGGGCAAAAGGCCGCGGGCAACCCTGACGCCCGGCATCGCATTGAAGAACGGCGAGCCCTACCTGTCCTTCGCCGTGCAGGGGGGAGACATCCAGGACCAGGTGCTGTTGCAGTTCTTCCTGAACATGGTGGAGTTCGGGATGAACGTCCAGGAAGCGGTGGAGGCGCCCAACATGACGAGTTACCAGTTGCGCAACTCCTTCGCGGACCACCGGGCGCAACCGGGACGCCTGTTGCTGAACGAGGAGACGCCACCCTGGGTGCGCAAGGAACTGCGGGCGATGGGCTACGACCCGGTCTATCGCGAGCGAACGTCGGGGCCGATCAATGCGATCTTTTTCGATCGGGAGCAGGGTACGTTTCAGGGCGGTGCGAGCGACTTCGGCGACGACTACGGTATCGCCTGGTAGGGGCTACATTCTCGACAGGGCGCTCGGCAGCGGCGTAACATCGGGTGTCGGGGGGATGCGGCATGAGCAAACGCAAGACAGCTCGCAGCCACTCCGGGCAGATCGGCGACGACGTCTATCGCAAGGAACTGTTCCGGCTGCAACTCGAACTCGTCAAGCTGCAGGCTTGGATCAAGCACCGGGGTCTCAAGGTCGTGGTGGTGTTCGAGGGCCGCGATGCGGCAGGCAAGGGCGGCGTCATCAAGCGCATCACCCAGTACCTCAGCCCGCGCGTCTGCCGCGTGGCGGCCTTGCCGGCGCCCACGGAACGCGAAACTACCCAGTGGTACTTCCAGCGTTACGTGGCGCACCTGCCGGCGGCGGGAGAAATGGTGCTGTTCGATCGAAGCTGGTACAACCGGGCCGGCGTCGAGCGGGTGATGGGATTCTGCACCGATGAGGAGTACCGTGAATTCTTGCGCTCCTGCCCGGAGTTCGAACGCATGCTGGTGCGTTCCGACATCATCCTGATCAAGTACTGGTTCTCGGTTTCCGACGAAGAACAGGAACGGCGTTTTCGCGCCCGCCTCCAGGAACCCCACAAGCGCTGGAAGCTGAGCCCCATGGACCTGGAGTCGCGCACCCGGTGGGTCGAGTATTCCAGGGCCAAGGACGAGATGTTCGCCCACTGCGACATCAAGCAGGCACCCTGGTACGTGGTGAATGCCGACATCAAGAAGCACGCCCGGCTCAACTGCATCCGCCACCTGCTGAGCCTGATCCCCTACGAGGACCTGACCCCCGAACCGATAAAGCTGCCGGAGCGCAGGAGCGGCAAGGGATACGTTCGCCCACCCATCTCGGACCAGACTTTTGCGCCGGACTATTATCCTTGAGGCTGCGGCGGAATCGTTCCGGGAAAGGGCGCTTCGTCGCTTCGGCTCAGGTAGCCCTCGACCATTGCCAGTCGCTCTCGAATCGCAGCCTGACCTTTTCGCAGATCTTCGATTTTCGGGCTGAGGTTTGCTTCGAGTCGTGCATCGCCGCGTTCAATCTTTCCGTCCAGCCAGACTGCCTGGCCAAGTACGGCTACGCCGACGGCGACGATTGCCCAGAATTCCGGGCTCAGCTTGGGAGAGGGCCGAGCGGTTTCGTCAGCCATTCCCGGATTCTCCGCGGTTGGTGGGCCAGAACGTCATTCGAAACTCGCGAACCTGCTTGAATCGCCAGGCGATAGCATTGGCTAGAACGGAATATCGTCGTCGAAATCGTCGTCGTCGCTGATGGTGGGAGCGTTGGCGGCGGGCTGACTTTGCGCCGGGGCGGGGGCTGGCGCGCCGCGTGGCTCGAAACCCGATGGCGCTCCTGAATCGCCGCCGCGGCTGTCGAGCATCTGCATTTCCCTGGCGATGACTTCGGTGCGGTAGCGCTTCTGCCCGTCCTGCTCCCAGCTATCCGTGCGCAGGCTGCCTTCGATATACACCTTGGAACCTTTCCTGAGATATTGGCCTGCGATTTCGCCCAACCTCGAGAAGCAGACGACGTTGTGCCATTCGGTTCGTTCCTGCTGCTCGCCGCTCTGCCGGTCGCGCCAGGATTCGCTGGTAGCGACGCTGAATTTGGTGACCGCGTTGCCTGCCTGGGAGTACCTGGTTTCCGGGTCCCGGCCGAGGTTGCCGACCAGGATGACCTTGTTGATGCCCCGCGCCATGAGCCTTCCCGCAACAGTTTTGGTGGCCGGTGAGTTTATCCGATTGCCCTGTGGTTTCACACGGTAACTGCCTCGCAACGCTCTAGGAAATGACCGATCGTCGCCGTGAGAGAAGTGCCCGCGGATGCGTTTTCCGGACCTTGCTGAAACAAATCCGGAGCGGTCATCGCCTATAATTGCGCAACTTCGAATCCAGGGTATCGACGTCATGGGCACGGCGTTTACCGTCCACCCGCTTGCTTCCGGCGAGGCGCGCCGGCGTTGATCTGCCTGTTCGGCGGAACCTTCGACCCCGTTCACAACGGCCACCTGCACGCGGCTCGCACCGCGGCGAGCTACCTGGCGTGCCGCACCCGCCTGGTTCTGTCGGCGCGGCCGCCGCACCGGCGTCCTCCGGCGGCCTCTTTGCAGGACCGCTGGGCGATGTTGAAAAGCGCTTGCGCCGACGTGCCGGAACTGATTCCAGACGACAGCGAAATCAAGAGCCCGAACGACAGCTATACGGTGGAAACGCTCGGCCGGGTCCGCAGGCGGAATCCGGACCGGCCGGTGTTCTGGGTGCTCGGCATGGATGCGTTTGGTGACTTGCCCACCTGGCACCGGTGGCGAGAGGTCTTCGACCTGGCCCACCTGCTGCTGCTGAGTCGGCCGGGCTCAGAACTCGATCCGCCGGCGCGGGCGGTTTACGAGAGATACCGCCTGGATGGCAAGCCGTCTTCCACCGCAGGGGGAATCCTCAAGGTCGACGCGCCAATGCTGGATGTTTCCGCTTCCGGCATCCGGGCCGACCTGGCCGAAGAGCGCCCCGTTTCCCATTTGCTACCGAACGGGGTGCAAGCCTATATTAGACAGCACGGACTCTATGCCGGAGACAGGGCAACTGCATAGCCAGACAGCAGCTTCAGCCGCGGGAGGCGCACTGGCGCCCGAACGTCTGCGCGAGGTCATCGTAGAAGCGCTGGAAAACCGCAAGGGGAGAGATATTGTTGCCCTTGAGGTGAGCCGCCTGACCGACATCACCGACTACATGGTCATCGCCGGCGGCACCTCGAATCGCCATGTCAAGGCCCTGGTGGACGAGGTGATCGAGGCGGCGAAACGGCATCGCCACAAGGTTCTGGGGGTGGAAGGCCGGGAATCCGGAGAGTGGGTGCTGCTCGACCTCGGCGATGTCGTCGTGCACGTCATGCGCTCTGCCGCCCGGGAATTCTACGATCTCGAGCGGCTCTGGCGTCCCCTGTCCACCGGTTCAACGGGCTGACGGGCACCGGTATTCGTCCGATCCATGGCGCCGTCGCTTCGAATCAAGGACAGGCACGCCGAGCACAAGGCGTTCGTCAGCCGCGCGCTGGTGTTGTTCGCCATCGCGGCGGGAATGGCGCTGGTGCTGGTGATTCGCATGGTGCAACTTCAGGTCTGGCAGCACGATGTGTACCGGACCCGGTCCGACGAGAACCGCATCAGCGTCCAGCCGCTGGCGCCGGCGCGCGGCATTATCTACGACCGCAACGGCGTTCCGCTGGCCGAAAACCGCCCGATCTTCAGCCTCGGCCTGGTCAGGGAACGTATCGGCGACCTCGACCGGTTCATTGCGGAACTTGCCGAGGTCGTATCGCTCGACCGCGACGACATCGAAGGGTTCGAGGAACGGCTGATGCGCCGCCGCCGGCCGTTCGAGCCGATACCGCTCAAGCTGTCGCTAACGGAAGACGAGATCGCGGCCCTGGCCGTAAACAGGCACCGCTTTGTCGGTGCGGAGGTGGAAGCGCGGCTGGCCCGCTATTATCCGTTCGGAGAGCTGATGGCCCATCCGGTGGGATCGGTACGCCGGGTCAGCGATGAAGACCTCGGCGGACTGGATCCGGTTCGTTACAGCGCCACCCGATTCATTGGCAGGCGCGGGGTCGAGCAGTTCTACGAAAGTTCGCTGCACGGCAACATCGGCAGCCGGCGCGTGGAAACCGACGCGCACGGGCGCGTTCGCCGGGTGCTCGACGTCAGCCTCCCCGAGGCGGGCCAGAACATCACGTTGCACCTCGACAGCCGCCTGCAGGTGGCTGCGGTTGCGGCCCTTTCCCATCGCCGCGGCGCCATCGTTGCGCTCGATACCCAGTCGGGCGGCGTCCTGGCCATGGTCAGCCATCCGAGCTACGACCCCAACCTGTTCGTCTCCGGCGTCAGCCGCGGCCAGTACAATGCCTGGCTGAACTCCAGGGACAAACCGTTGTTCGACCGGGCCATCAACGGCCAGTACGCGCCCGGCTCGACCTTCAAGCCGGTGGTTGCCATAGCCGCACTCGCCCACGGCCTGGTCGACTGGGAGGAAGAGATTCTTGACCGGGGCTCGTTCCGCCTGCCGGGAGGCGAACGGATCTACCGCGACTGGAGCTGGCAGATCGACGATTCCGGCGGCCAGGGCATCGTCAACCTCAACCGGGCCATCTACCGTTCTTCCAACGTCTATTTCTACCATCTGGGCACCAGGCTGCACATCGATCAACTGGCTGAGACCGCCCGTCAACTGGGGCTCGGGCGCGTGACATCCGTCGACCTGGCAGGGGCCAGCCCGGGGCTGGTGCCCGACCCGGTGTGGAAACGCGGGGCCAAGGGGGAACCCTGGTATCCCGGCGACAACGTCAACCTGAGCATCGGCCAGGGCGACCTCCTGGTCACGCCCCTGCAGGTGGCATCGGCGGCGGCGGTGATCGCCAATCGCGGCCGGTGGGTGCGCCCGCGGATGCTGCTGGCCAGCGACGGGCCCCTGACCGAGGCGGATCCGCCGCCGCCGATGGCGCCTTTCGAAGGGCTTTCTCCGGAAGACTGGGAACGGCTGGTGAACGCCATGGAAGCCGTGATTCACCGGGGCAATCAGGGGTATCGGCAGAACGGTACGGCCTGGGCCTACATCGGCCGCGGGCTCGGCTACCGCATGGCGGGCAAGTCCGGAACCGCCCAGGTTGTGGAGATCGCCCAGGGCGAGGAATACGACGAAGAACTGCTCGACGAGTACAGCCGCAAGCATGCCTGGTTCGTCGCGTTTGCGCCCGCCGACGATCCGGTGATCGCGGTCAGCGTTCTGGTAGAGAACGGCGGTGGCGGCAGTTCCGTGGCCGGGCCGGTGGCCCGCGAGGTGATCGATGCCTACCTGCTGCCGAGATTAGCGAGGCGTTGAGCCGGAGCATGGCCGCGGCGTTTCTCCAGATCTCCTGGCGCACAGCGTTTTCCCGGCTCAAGGGGGCCGATCCGTTGTTGTGCTACATGCTGGGCGCGGTGATCGTGTTCGGTCTGGCCGTGCTGTACAGCGCCGTCGACGGGAACGGGCCGCTGTTTCGCGCGCAGGTTCTGCGCCTTCTGCTCGGGGTGCTGGCTCTGGCGGTCGCCGCGCAGTTCCCGCCGACGTTCTACCTGCGCTGGGCGCCCTGGCTGTACTTTGCGGTGCTGGTGCTGCTGCTGCTTGTCTTCATCGGCGGCGTTACGGTCAAGGGAGCGGCCCGCTGGCTCGAACTTCCCGGCCTGGTGCGGTTTCAGCCGTCGGAACTCACCAAACTCGCCCTGCCGATGATGATCGCCTGGTACTTTCACGACCGTCCGTTGCCGCCGACGTTCAAGGATGTCTTGGTGACCCTGGCGCTCATTGTCCTGCCTGTGACCTGCATCATGATGCAGCCCGATCTGGGTACGGCGATTCTGGTGCTGGTGGCGGGCGTGTCGGTCATTCTGCTGGCCGGGATTTCGTGGCGCTGGATCGGGTGGGCGACGGTGGGCGGGGCTGCCCTGGTGCCGTTGATGTGGTACGGTCTGAAGGAGTACCAGCGCCAGCGAATCATTACGCTGTTCGATCCCGAAAGCGATCCGCTCGGTGCGGGCTGGAGCATCATACAATCCAATACCGCGATCGGGTCCGGCGGATTCTTCGGGAAGGGCCTGGGGCTTGGAACCCAGAGCCAACTGGAGTTTCTGCCGGAAAGTCACACTGACTTCATCATTGCGGTGGTCGGCGAGGAATTGGGTTTCCTGGGCATTGTCAGTCTGTTGGCTCTCTATATGGCTATTGTCGGCCGGGTGCTGTTCATTGCGGCGCAAACCCATCACACTTTCTCGAGGCTTCTTGCCGGAGCGCTGGCCCTCGTGTTCTTCGTTTCGCTCTTCGTGAACATCGCCATGGTGGCCGGAATGCTGCCCGTTGTCGGCGTCCCGCTGCCGCTGGTCAGCTACGGCGGAACGTCCGTCATTACACTGCTTGCGGGTTTTGGCATCATCATGTCCATACAGAGCCACAAATCCTGGTAGGGGTAAGGGCCGGCGCGGGTGAAAAGGTCGATTCGAATCACGGTAGTTGCGAGCGTGACGGCGCTCCTTCTCTACGGCCCGGTCAGTGCGGACTACTCGGCCAGGGAGGATGTCCGCGCCTACGTGGACGAACTGGTATCGGCGCACGGATTCGGCAGGGAGTCGCTGCTCGAGACGTTCGCCGCCGCCCGGCACCAGCCGCGTATCGTCGAGGCCATGTCGCGGCCGGCGGAGAAAGCCCTGAAGTGGTTTCAGTACCGCAACATCTTTCTCAAGGACGAGCGTATTGCCGGCGGTGTCGACTTCTGGGCGGACAACAGTGCGGCGCTCGAATCCGCCGAGGCCAGTTTCAACGTCGCCCCCGAGTACGTGGTGGCGATTATCGGTGTGGAGACGTATTTCGGGCGGGTGATGGGTTCGCACCGGGTCCTCGACGCACTCTCCACGCTGGCGTTCGACTATCCCCCGCGGTCCGGTTTCTTCCGTAACGAACTGACCGAGTTCCTGTTGCTCGCGCGCGAGGAACAACGGTCGCCAGCCGACCTGAAAGGTTCCTACGCCGGCGCCATGGGTTACGGCCAGTTCATACCGTCGAGTTACCGGCATTACGCCGTGGACTTCGATGGCGACGGCATTCGAGACATCTGGGCCAACACCACGGATGCCATCGGCAGTGTGGCGAACTACTTCGCGCGGCACGGCTGGCGGGGCGACGGCAAGGTGGCCGTGCGCGTCACGGCATCCGGCGGCGAGGCGGAGAATGCGGCCAACAAGGGCCTGGCGCTGAACAGAACGGTCACCGAGTTTCGCGATCTCGGGGTCGAGATCCCGGAAATCGACGGCGACGCGCAGGCGGCGCTCTTTCGAATGGAGCTTGAAGACGGCGTGGAGTACTGGCTGGCGCTGCACGATTTCTACGTCATCACGCGCTACAACCGCAGCGCCATGTACGCGCTGGCGGTGCATCAGCTCAGCCAGGCGATCAAGTCCGGGCGGGAGGCGAGGCTGGCAAGAGTAGCGGAAGCGCTGGGTGTGCGGATAGCGCACGTGAGCGAATGAGCGGCTGCATCGCACGTCGGGTTGGGGCGGGAAACCGGCTAAGGGGGTTCGGCTGCTCGCTGTTGCTGACGCTTGCGGCCTGCCAGTCTTCGTATCCGCCGCCTTCCGGGCCCGCGTCGCCGCCTTCCGGGGCGGGGTCGCCGCCGATGACCGATGGTCCTCCGGAATTCGTTCCGCACGACCTCAGCCGGCTGCCCGACCCGGTTCCGGTAAACGAGCCGAAAAGCGCAACGGGAAATCCGCCGTCCTATAACGTCTTCGGGAAAACCTACTACACGCTGGATTCCGCGGCCGGTTACGAGGCGACCGGTCTGGCATCCTGGTATGGGCGGAAGTTTCAGGGACGGCGCACATCGAGTGGAGAGACGTTCGATACGCTGAAGCTGTCGGCGGCGCACCCCACCTTGCCCATTCCCTCTTACGTGGAGGTGACCAATCTGGAGAACGGCCGGCGGATGGTCGTACGGGTGAACGACCGCGGGCCGTTTCACGAAGGCCGCATCATCGATCTTTCCTATGCGGCTGCCGTGAAGCTGGGGTTTGCGGACAAGGGCACGGCCCGGGTGCGGGTGACGGCCGTGCATGACCTGCCGGTGCTGTACCTGCAGGCGGGGGCGTTCCGGCGGATACGGGATGCGAACCGCCTGCGGGGAACGCTGGAGGAGTTGACCGGCAAGCCGGCCCGGGTGGTGCGAACCGACGACGAGACGCCCTACCGGGTGCGCCTCGGTCCCCTGGATGGCGAGCGGGAAGCCGAACGGCTGCAGGCGCTTATCGCGATGGCCGATCATGGGGTTCCGGAAATTTACTATGGAGAAGCGCGGGACTAGACGCGCTGACCCGGCATCCGCTAGACCCTTGCGTCCTGCTGGGTAGAATGGCGCTCTTCCGGTCATCGTAAAGCGGGAGACTCATGAGATTCGGAGCACTGGTAGTCGGCTTGTTCGGCGTATGCAGTTGGGCTGGCGCGGCAAGCGTTCCGATGCCGGCGGTACCGCCGCCGCCCGGCATCGCCGCCAAGTCCTACGTGCTGATGGACGCGGACACCGACCGGATCATCGCCGAGGAGAACGGCGACGAGCCGCTGCACCCCGCCAGCCTCACCAAGATCATGACCGGGTTCATCGCCGCGGCGGAACTGGCCGGCGGGCGCATTTCGCTCACCGATGAGGTGCTTGTCAGCGTCGAGGCGTGGCGGACGCCCGGGTCGCGCATGTTCATCCAGGAGGGAACCCGGGTATCCGTGGCCGACCTGCTGCGGGGCATCATCATACAGTCGGGCAACGATTCGAGCGTGGCCCTGGCCGAACACATCGCCGGCAGCGAGGGCGCGTTCGCCGACATGATGAATCGCCAGGCGGACGAACTCGGGCTGACCGCCACCCAGTTCAGGAACTCCACCGGGCTTCCGGCGGACGATCACTACACCTCCGCCAGGGATCTCGCGATCCTGACCCGGGAGTATATCCGCCGGTTTCCGGAGAACTATGCCATCTATGCGGAGCGGTCGTTCGAATACAACGACATCGAACAACCGAATCGCAACCGGCTGCTGTGGCGCGACCGTACCGTTGACGGCGTCAAGACCGGCCACACCGATGCGGCCGGCTACTGCCTGGTCGCGTCGGCGAAGCGGGACGGCATGCGGCTGATTTCCGTGGTGATGGGCGCTGCCGACGGCAATACGCGGGTGCGGGAAACCCAGAAGCTGCTCACCTACGGATTCCGCTATTACGAGACCAAGCGGTTGTACGAGCCCGATGTTCCGCTGAAGAATGCCCGGATCTGGTATGGCGAGGCGGAGTCGGTCGACATCGGTGTTGGTGAGCCGGTCGTCGTCACCATCCCGCGCGGGCACTATGACAACCTGGAAGTGGCGTTGCAGTTGCCCGAACTGATTGAAGCGCCCTTGTCGGCCGGCGCGGAAATCGGCTCGCTGGAGCTGACCCTGGGCGATGATGCGCTGTACGCGGCGCCCCTGGTGGCAATGCAGGGGGTGGAGGAATCGGGCGTGTTCGCGCGGGCCGCCGACTTCGTGCAACTCCTTTTCAAACGGCTCTTCGAGTGAGCCCGGCGGCGCCTGCCCGGTCGGCAGCGGACGCCACGCATCAGGTCATCGTTCGCGAACTGGGCCGCACCGACTACGGGCCGGTGTTCCGGGCCATGCGGGACTTCACCGCGAACCGCGGCGAGCACACGGCGGACGAACTGTGGTTCACCGAACATGAGCCGGTCTTCACCCAGGGCCAGGCGGGCAAGTCTTTGCATGTGCTCGCCGCCGGCGATATCCCCGTCGTGCAGACCGACCGGGGCGGTCAGGTGACCTATCACGGGCCGGGCCAGATCGTCGGCTACCTGCTTTTCGACCTGCGCAGAATGGGGCTGTCGGTGCGCGGGCTCGTCTCGGGCATCGAATCGGCGGTGATCGATGTGCTTGCCGGCTACGGCATCGCAGCCGAGGCGCGCCCGGATGCGCCCGGGGTATATGTCCATGGCGCCAAGATCGCGGCGCTGGGCCTGCGGGTGCGCAGGCACTGCTCCTATCATGGCCTGAGCTTCAACCTCGACATGGACCTCGAACCGTTCCAGCGGATCAATCCCTGCGGAATGAGCGGCCTGGAGGTGACGCGGTTGAAGGACCTTTGCGGTGAGGCGAATGCGGGTGAGGTAAAACGCCGCCTGTTGGCAGCGATGGCGGGGTCTTATCCGGTCAACTTCCGCAAACCGGGCAGGACGGACGCTTTCCGAGCTTGAATTTCCGCCAGTCGGCGCGCTTGGCATCGTAATAGAGAATGTGCCCGACTAGGGGGTCCCCCACTCCGGTGATCGCCTTGACGGCTTCCATGGCCTGCATGGCCCCCACCACACCGACCAGTGGCGCGATGACGCCGTTCTCCGCACAGTTCAGCGCCTCATCGTCCCCTTCCGGGTACAGGCACCGGTAGCAGGGCGACTCCGGGCGGCCGGGGTCGAACAGGGCGACCTGGCCTTCCCAGCGGATGGCGGCGCCGGAGACCAGCGGTTTTCCGGCGCGCCAGCAGGCATCGTTGACAAGGTAGCGGGTTGCGAAGTTGTCGCTGGCGTCGAGTACGAGGTCCACGCGGACCAGCAGCTCTTCCAGCGCTTCCCGCGACAGCCTCTCGCCGATCGTTTCCACCGCCACCAGCGGATTCAGCGCAGCCAGGGTGCTTGCGGCCGACCGGATCTTGGGCTCGCCGACGGACGCGTCCGCGTGGACGATCTGGCGTTGCAGATTGGAAAGATCCACGGCGTCGAAGTCGTTGAGAATCAGCCTGCCGATGCCGGCGGCGGCGAGGTACATGGCGACCGGCGATCCCAGGCCCCCCAGCCCCACCACCAGAACGGTGGCGCTGCCGAGCCGGCCCTGACCCTCGATGTCGATCTCGGGCAGCATGATCTGCCGGCTGTAGCGCAACAGTTCGCTGTCGTCCATCGTCAGCTTTCCATGAACGCAACCGTGGCGCGGTCCAGGCCGGACAGGTCGCGATGGGTTTCGATGTTCCGTAATCCGGCCGCGGCGAGGCAGTCACGGACCGCGGGCGCCTGGTCGCAACCGTGTTCGAGAATGAGGCAGGCGGCAGGCGCCATGCGGCCCGGGGCCTGTCCGATGATCCTGCGGATAGCGCGCAACCCGTCCGAGCCGGCGACGAGCGCGGCCCGCGGTTCGCACCGCAATGCTGCCAGGGCGGGGTCGCTGCAGGCGACGTACGGAGGATTCGCGACGATGCAATCGAGGGGACCGCCCAGACAGGCGAGCCAGTCGCCCTGCACGAAAGCGATGTCCGCGGCGTTCGCGGCCGCGTTCGCCGCTGCTACTTCGAGCGCGGCCAAGGACGAATCGGTGGCGGCGACCCGGACGTCGGGCCGATGGACCTTCAGGACGATGGCGATGCAGCCGCAGCCCGTTCCCAGGTCGACGGCCCGCCCGTAGCGGGGCGCCAGCCGCACGGCCAGTTCTACCGCGAGTTCCGTCTCCGGCCGGGGCACCAGCACATCTTCGCCGACGTGGAAGTTCAGCCCGAAGAACTCCTTGCGCCCCAGAATATAGGCCAGGGGCTGCCCTCTGCGGCGCCGGTGGGCAAGGCGGTTCAGACGCCCCACCTGCCGACTCGTCAGCACTGTTTCGGGAAAGGCGAGAACCCCGGACCGGTCCATGTCGAGCACGTGGCCAATGAGCAGTTCCGCGTCGATGCGCTGCAGGTCGGCATTGGCGGCCAGCCAGCGGCCGGATGTTTCGGGACTGCCGGGACGCCGGCTGCCGAACCGGCGTTCCCGGTAACGAACTTCGCTCACGGTCTGACGGGCCGATGTCGCGGCCAGCGCAGTTTGTATCGGGAAGAACCTTCGTCAACATGAAAGCAATCAAGAGAAAACCAGCGGTATTCGTGAATACGACGCGCGGCTTCGGCTTGGTGGATCCTGTGGGCTGGAGTGCTGTGAACCGGGTTCATTTGGCGCCCTTGTCCGCAGTCGGTAGGCCCGGCCGGCCGAGCTGATCGGCCTGGTGCGCCTGGGTGAGGGGTTGGACGAGTACGTCCAGCGCCCCCTGCAAAACTTCGTCGAGGCGGTACAGGGTGAGGTTGATGCGATGATCGGTGACGCGCCCCTGAGGAAAGTTGTAGGTGCGGATGCGCTCGGAGCGGTCTCCGGAGCCGATGAGGTTGCGGCGCGATTCGGCCTGCTCCGCCTGCTGCTCCGAACGGGCGGCATCCACCAGCTTGGCCTGCAGCAACGCCATGGCGCGCGCCCGGTTCTTGTGCTGGGAACGCTCGTCCTGGCACTCGACCACGATGCCGCTGGGCAGGTGGGTGAGCCGCACCGCCGAGTCGGTCTTGTTGACGTGCTGGCCGCCCGCGCCGGAAGCCCGGAACAGGTCGACCCTGAGGTCGCTCTTCTCGATGTCAACGGCGTCGACTTCGTCGATTTCCGGCAACACGGCGACGGTGCAGGCAGAGGTGTGTATCCGGCCCTGGGACTCGGTGTCCGGCACGCGCTGCACCCGGTGCACGCCGGACTCGAATTTCAGGCGGCTGAAGGCCCTCTTGCCATCGACGCGCGTGATGATCTCCTTGTAGCCGCCATGCTCGCCGGGGCGCTCGTTCAGCACTTCGATGTTCCAGCCCTTCGCTTCGGCGAACCGGGCGTACATGCGGAACAGGTCGCCCGAGAAGATGGCCGCCTCATCGCCGCCCGTGCCGGCCCGGATTTCGAGAAAGACATTGGACCCGTCATGCGGGTCCTTCGCAATGAGATGGTTCTTCAGCGATCCTTCCAGCGTCTCGAGCCGTTCGCTCAGGGAGGCGACATCCTCCCGGGCCAGTTCGCGAATGTCGGCATCGTCGCCGCGGGCCAGCTCCCGGGATTCCTCCAGTTCGCGGCTGACCTCGGCAATCTGCCGGTATCCCCGGGCCACCGGTTCGACTTCGGCCAGTTCCTTGGAAAGGGTGGTGTATCGGCCGCGGTCGGCGACAATCTCCGGTTTTGCCAAGAGGGCGCAGATCTCGTCGTAGCGGTCCGCGAGTTCGGACAGCCTGTTCAACACGGATGGTTGCAGCGCCATGGAACCGGTTCCAGCGCTCAGTCGAGCTTGTAGAGCGACTTCAGGAAATCGAGCAGGTCCACCCGGCCCTCGGCGCTGGCCTGCCGAATGGCGACGGTGGGAGGATGAATCAGCTTGTTGGTCAGCGCCTGGGCGAGGGTCGCGACCACTTCGTCGGCGTCCGCGCCCCTGGCAAGGGCCCGGCGCGCCTTGTCCAGCTCGGTCAGTTGCGCATCCTGGGCGGTCTCCCGCAACTGCCTGAGCAACCGCTGGCCCTTAAGGGTGCGTCGCTCCCGCGCATAGCGGTAGGCGCCTTCATCGACCAGGGCCTGGGCGGAATCCGCCGCGGACAGCCGCTGATTGAGGTTCTCCTGGATGATCTCGGTCAGGTCGTCGATGGAATAGAGGAAGACATCGGGCAGGTCGGCCACCTCCGGCTCGATGTCCCGGGGCACGGCGATGTCGACCATGAAGATGGGCTTGTGGCGCCGGCCTCGCATTGCCGCTTCGACGGCGCCCTTGCCCACGACCGGCAGCGAACTGCCGGTGGAAGCAATGACGATGTCGTAGTCCGGCAGCGCGGCGGCCACGTCGGTGAGCTGCATGGGAATCGCCCGATGCCGCGCAGCCAAGTGTTCGGCGTTGGCGATGGTGCGGTTGGCGATGGCCATGGCGCCGATGCCCTGTTCGCTCAGGTAGTCGGCCACCCGTTGAATGGTGTCGCCGGCCCCGAGCAGCAGCGCTGCCTTGCGGGTCAGGTCGGTGAAGATCCGCTTCGCCATGGCGACGGCGGCATAGGCCACGGAGATGGGGTTGCGCCCGATGTCGGTGTCGGTGCGGACCCGTTTCGCCGCATTGAGAGACATTCTGGAAAGCAGATCCAGTTCCGTGCCCAGGGTGCCGAGATTGCGCGCCAGCTCGCAGGCGGACTTGACCTGGCCCATGATCTGCGGCTCGCCGAGCACCTGGGAGTCAAGGCCGGCGGCCACGCGAATCAGGTGACGTGCGGCTTCCTGGTCCCAATGGCTGTAGGCGGCGCTCCCGATTTCGTCGGCGGGCACGTCCCGATAGTCGGCAAGCCACTGCGCCAGGGCCGCTTCATCGGCCGGATCGATGGCGCAATAGACTTCGGTCCGGTTGCAGGTGGAGAGGATGGCCGCTTCGGTAACGCTCGGAACGGAACGGGTAACGGCCATCAGGGCGCCGCCGAGAGCCTCGCCCGGAAACGCGACCCGGTCGCGCAGATCCAGCGCGGCGGTGCGGTAGTTGATGCCGTATGCCAATATCGCCACTTTGAGCGGGGCCCGTGGGTGGTGAGGGTAACCGTGAATTGTAGCAGAGGGGTGACCGGGCCATGCCGCAACCCCGGGCATCCGGGACGGCCGATCGACTCGCGCACCGGCCGGCTGAATCTGCGGCTGCTGGCTATGCTCGTGCTATTCACGGGGTGCGCGCAGCTTCCGGTCGAGACCGGACCGGCGGACTTCCGATTCGAGGGCAAGGTCGGTGTCGTGGAGGGAGAGCGGAGCCACTCGGCGCGCTTCGTCTGGCGGCAGACGGGCGACCGCTACGACATCGTGCTCTGGGGGCCGCTCGGCCAGGGCAGCACGCGGCTGCGCGGGGACCCGCACATGATCGAGATAACCGGCTGGCACGCCGAACCGGCCCTGTCCGGCGATCCCGGGCGTGTGATGCGCCAACGCCTCGGCTGGAGCCTGCCGCTTGCGGTGCTGCCCTGGTGGATGTCGGGCCGCCCGGCGCCGGACGGACCCGTGGACGCGGCCGAGCACGATGACGAGGGCCGCCTGGCGGCATTCCGGCAACTCGGCTGGCAAGTGGGTTACGATCGGTACGATGCGAGCGGAGACCCTCCAGCACCGAGCCGCATCACCGCCGAGCGGCCCGGATACCGCATCCGCGTGACCATTTTAAGCCGTTGATTCTGTGCGTGTTTGACAGGATGCAAGGCCAACATCAGAATAGCGCGCCGCTAGCCCGCAGTTTGCATCAGGGGCCGCGATCATTGGGGTGTCGCCAAGCGGTAAGGCACCGGGTTTTGATCCCGGCATTCGCAGGTTCGAATCCTGCCACCCCAGCCAGAAAAACATCGTTGCAACCAGTCAGAGCATAAGCGCAGGGAAGACGCACCGTGGCCCAACTCATGGTTTTCTCAGGGAGTTCGAACAAGCCGCTGGCGCAGCGGATTGTCAACGAACTGCGTATCGATCTCGGCCGCGCCGATGTCGGGCAGTTCAGTGATGGCGAGGTAAATGTCGAGATCCATGAGAACGTCCGCGGCTGCGATGCCTTCATCCTGCAGTCCACCTGCGCGCCGACCAACGACAACATCATGGAACTGGTCATCATGGCCGACGCCATCCACAGGGCGTCGGCGCACCGGGTGACGGCGGTGATCCCCTACTACGGCTATGCCCGGCAGGACCGGCGGCCGCGCTCGGCGCGGGTGCCCATAAGCGCCAAGGTTGTTGCCGACATGCTCGACAGCGTCGGCATCGACCGAATCCTCACCGTCGACCTGCACGCCGACCAGATCCAGGGTTTCTTCGACATGCCGGTGGACAACGTCTACGGTTCCCCGGTACTGGTCGATCACATCGCCACCCGGGGTTACGAGAACCCCATCGTCGTTTCCCCGGATGTGGGCGGCGTGGTGCGCGCCCGGGCGATCGCCAAGCAGATCAACGACCTCGATCTCGCCATCATCGACAAGCGCCGTCCCCGGGCGAACGACACCCGGGTCATGAACGTCATCGGCGACGTGCACGGCAAGACCTGCATAATCGTGGACGATATCGTTGACACGGCGGGCACCCTGTGCACGGCGGCGGAAGCGCTCAAGGAACAGGGCGCAATCATGGTTTCGGCCTATATTACCCACCCAGTGCTCTCTGGCCCCGCGGTCAAGCGCATCGCCGCCTCGGAAATCGACGAGATGGTGGTCACCGATACCATCCCGCTGTCGGATGACGCGGCGCGCTGCGAACGCATTCAGCAGCTCAGCCTCGACCGGCTGCTGGCGGAGTCCATACGCCGGGTCAGCTATGAAGAATCCCTCAGCGCCATGTTCCGTTAAGTCATTCGAGCCGGTTCCCGCGGTTTCGGGAGCCATTGGAGAAAATCACCATGTCCGAGCAGATACAGATCAGCGCGTCTCCGCGCGAGCAGACGGGAACCGGAGCGAGCCGGCGCCTGCGGCGCGGCGCGGACCGGATTCCAGGCGTCATCTACGGGGGCGATGCACAGCCGCTGCGGCTCACGCTGAGTGTGCACGAGCTCGCCAAGGTCATGCAGAACGAGGCGTTCCATTCACAGGTTCTGAGCGTGGTGGTCGATGGCGCCGCCGAGCAGGCGGTGGTGCGCGAACTGCAGCGGGACCCGGCGAGCGACAAGGTGCTGCACATCGACTTTCTGCGCATCCGCGCCGACCGGGCCATCCAGGTGCCGGTGCCGCTGCGTTTCCTGAACGAGCAGGATTGCGTGGGGGTGCGTTCGGGGGGCAACATTTCGCACAACCTCATCGAGGTGGAAGTGAGCTGCCTGCCGGCTGATCTGCCGGAATTCATCGAGGTCGACGTTGCCGGCCTCGACATGGGGGACACCCTGCACCTGAGCGACCTCGAGACGCCCGACGGGGTCACCATCGTCGCACTGACCTACGGCGAGGAGCGCGACATCACCGTGGTGAGCGTGCAGGCGCCGCGCGGCGGGGCCGATGAGCTCGACAAGGAAGGGGAAGGCGAGGAAGAGGCCGGAATCGAAGGCGAGGCGCCGACGGATGCGGAGGGAGAGAGCGAGGAGACGCCCGGCGCCGAGTAACGCGCCGGCCTGCCGATGGCCATCCGCCTGATCGCCGGCCTGGGCAATCCGGGCGCGCGCTACGAGGCGACCCGCCACAATGCGGGGCGCCGCTTCGTGCGTTACCTGGCCGGCCGGTTCGGAATCGAGCTGACCGGTTCCACCAAGTTCAAGGCATCCGCAGGGCGCGGCAAGGCCGGCGATGCGGACCTGCGCCTGCTGTTGCCGTCCACCTACATGAACAGGTCCGGCGAAGCGGTCGGCGTCTACGCCCGCTACTACCGGATCGAACCGGAGGAAATTCTGGTCGCCCACGACGAAGTGGCCTTTCCCCCGGGCACCGTGCGCCTGAAAGACGGCGGCGGCACGAACGGCCACAACGGCATAGAGAGCGTCATCGCCGGGCTCGGCAGCCGGGATTTCGCGCGGCTGCGCATTGGCGTGGGGCACCCGGGCGACAAGGACCGGATGCTCGGGTACCTGACGACGGTGACCATGCCGCAGGCGGAGTGGGATCGGGTGGACGCGGCCTGCCGGCTTGAGGACGAGTTGCTGGACGTTCTGTTGCAGGGCGACCTGCAGTCGGCCATGAACCGCTTGCACAAGCCCGAAGCCACGGAGACCTGAGGGCCGAGCTGCAGCCGCTGCGATTGATGGAAGCGAAGCTATGGGATTCAACTGCGGCATTGTCGGGTTGCCCAATGTCGGCAAGTCGACGCTGTTCAACGCCCTGACGCGGGCGGGTGTCGAGGCGGCGAATTTTCCGTTTTGCACCATTGACCCCAATGTGGGTGTCGTGCCCGTGCCGGATCCCCGGCTCGGGCGGATCGCGGAAATTGTCGGTCCCCGCAAAGTCACACCGGCGGTCATGGAGTTCGTGGATGTGGCCGGGCTCGTGGCGGGAGCGGCGCGGGGAGAGGGGTTGGGCAACCGCTTTCTCGCCCACATTCGTGAAACCGACGCCATTGCTCATGTGGTGCGCTGCTTTGCCGACGAGAATGTCGCCCACGTTTCGGGCACGCCTGCGCCCGCGGACGATATCGAGATCGTCAATACGGAATTGGCGCTGGCCGACCTGGAGACTGTGGAGCGGGCTGTTGAGCGCAATCGCCGCGTGGCAAACGCGGGGGATCCGGATGCCCGGGCACTCATCGAACTGCTCGATCCGGTTCTTCAAGCTCTGCAGGAAGGCCGCCCGGTGCGGTCGCTGGGGCTGGACGCGAACGCCGGGCGGCGGTTGCAACCGTTGCACCTGCTGACAGCAAAGCCGGTCCTCTACATCGCCAACGTGGCGGAAGGCGGACTCGACGGCAATCCGATGCTGGAGGCGGTAACGGCCATCGCCCGCAGCGAAAGTGCGGAGGTGGTGCCCGTCTGCGCCGGGGTCGAGGCCGAGGTGGCCGAGCTCGACGAGGGGGAGCGTGAGGAGTTTCTCGACGCCCTGGAAATCGGCGAGCCCGGATTGAACCGGGTTGTCCGGGCGGGCTACCGGCTGCTGGGGCTGCACCATTACTTCACCATCGAATCGAACGAGCTTCGGGCCTGGACCATACCGGCGGGCACCAGGGCGCCCCGGGCCGCCGGCGTCATCCACACGGATTTCGAAAGAGGATTCATTCGGGCGGAGGTGGTCGCCTACGATGATTTCGTTGCCCACGGCGGCGACCAGGGTGCCAGAGACGCGGGCAAATGGCGCCTCGAAGGTCAGGACTACGTCGTTCGAGACGGCGATGTCATTCGTTTCCGCTTCAACGTCTGAGCGATTGTGGCAGACGCTTCAGTGTCGGGCCGGCGCCTGCCGGCGCGCGGTTCGCACCATCAACCAGCCGGCGATGGCCACGCCGGTCCCGACGATGCCCACGATGATGGCGGCCAGCGCGTTGATGTCCGGCGTGATGCCGAGCTTCACCTTGGAATAGATCACCATCGGCAGCGTGCTCGACTCCGGCCCGGAAACGAAGCTCGCGATCACCAGGTCGTCCAGCGACAGCGTGAACGCCAGCAGCCAGCCGGACAGCATGGCGGGGGCGATCAGCGGCAGCGTGATGTCCAGGGTCACGGCCATGGGCCGGCCGCCGAGATCCATGGCGGCTTCTTCCAGTGAACGGTCCATGGCCGCGAGCCGGGATTGCACCACCACCGCGACATAAGCCATTCCGAAGGTAATGTGTGCGATGGCAATGGTGTCGGCGCCCCGGCCGGCGGGCCAGCCGATCAGCACCTGCAGGCTGACGAACAGCATCAAGAGGGAAAGGCCGGTGATCACCTCGGGCATCACCAGTGGCGCCGCCAGCATGCCGGAAAACGCGGTGCGGCCGCGGAAGCGTCCCATGCGTGTCATGGCCAGCGCCGCAAGCGTGCCCAGCACTGTGGCGAAGGTGGCGCTGACGAAAGCGATGCGCAGGCTCAGCAGCAGCGCATCGATCACCTGCTCGTTCTCCCAGAGCGCCGCGTACCAGCGGAATGAGAACCCGGTCCACACCGACATCAGCCGCGAGTCGTTGAACGACCAGGCGATCATGGTGAGGATCGGGATGTAGAGGAACGCAAAGCCGAAAAAAAGGCAACTCAACACAAACGTGGAGCGCGGTTTCATCGGCCGGAGCTCACGGCCCGTGGAACTGGCAATGGGGTCAATTTGCGTGTCCGGCGGAGCCCGGGAAATGGAGTCGGTTCGACTTCCCGGCGGGGCCTGCTGGCGACGTATCCGCTCATTGCCGGCTCAGCCTTTCCGCCGTAGCGGAATAGCGCTGGAACAGCACGATCGGCACGATCAGGATCAGTACCAGCACGGTGGCCACCGCGCTCGCCAGTGGCCAGTCGCGGTTGACGAAGAACTCGTCGAACAGCGTCTTGCCGATCATCAGGGTGTCCAGTCCGCCGAGCAGCGACGGGATGACAAACTCGCCCAGAGCCGGAATGAATACCAGCAACGAGCCCGCCAGGATGCCCGGCGCCGACATGGGAACGGTGATGTCGAAGAACACCTGGCGCGGCCTGCCTCCAAGGTCCGCCGCGGCGTCCATCAGGTTCTCGTCCAGGCCTTCCAGGGTGGCGTACAGGGGCAGGATCATGAAGGGCAGGTAGGAATAGACGATGCCCAGGTAGACCGCGAAATCGGTGTACAGGAACTGCACGGGCCCATCGGTCAGCCCCAGCCCCATCAGCGCCTTGTTGATCACGCCCTGGTTGGAGAGCATGCCCATCCAGGCGTAGACACGGAGCAGGAAGGATGTCCAGAACGGCAATATGACCAACAGCAGCAGCAGGTTGCGCGTGGTGCTCCGCGCCCGGGCGATGCCGTAGGCCATGGGATAGCCCAGCAGCAGGCAGAACAGGGTGGAGACCAGCGCGATGCGGATCGACTTGAGATAGCTGACCCAGTAGAGGTCGTCTTCGGCAAGGAAGCGGTAGTTGTCTCCGGTGGCGTGGATGCCCTCCTCGGCGTCGTAGAGGGGCGTGAATGGCGGGGCGCCGATGATCGGATCGGCGAAGCTGATCCTGAGTATGATGACGAAGGGAACGGCGAAGAATACCAGCAGCCAGAAATAGGGAATGCCGACCACGGCGCGCCGCCACAACGCTTCCCCACGGCCGGCATTCACCGGGTCAGCACCACGCTGCATTCCCGGGGCCACGACAGGTACACCTGATCTTCCCACTCGAGCGTCAGTTCGGCGCTGCGACGGGCGTTCTGGCTCGACACCTGGATGAGCTTGCCGGAATCGGTGCGTATCCGGTAGACGGAATAGTTGCCGTAGTAAGCCAGATCCTCCACCTTGCCGTGCATGACCGTGTGCCCGTCCCGTGCGGACGGCTCCCGGCTCAGGCGGATCTTCTCCGGGCGAACCGCCACGGAAAGGCCGTCGGCCGGCTCGTCGTGGCCCGCATCGGGATCGACGAGGATCGTTGCGCCGGTTTCCTCGCACCGGACGCGCCCGGGAGCGCCCGTCTCGGGGTGGCCGCGGAAGAGGTTGATGGTGCCGAAGAAGTCCGCCACGAACCGGCAGTTGGGGTACTCGTAGACTTCCGATGGCGTGCCGGTCTGCAGGAACTGCCCGGCTTCCATCACGGCGATGCGCGTGGCCAGGGTCATGGCCTCGTCCTGGTCGTGGGTGACGACGATGAAGGTGATGCCGAGCCGGTCCTGGATGTTCATCAGCTCGAACTGGGTGCGTTCGCGCAGGTTCTTGTCCAGCGCGGCCAGTGGCTCGTCGAGCAGCAGCACCTTGGGCCGTTTCACAAGCGCCCTGGCAAGGGCCACCCGCTGCTGTTGCCCGCCGGAGAGCTGGCGGGGCTTGCGCCGGGCGAAGTCGCCGAGCTGCACCAGTTCCAGCAGTTCCTCGACGCGGGCGTTGACCTCCGCCTTGCCGAGGCCTTCCTTCTTCAGGCCGTAGGCGACGTTCTCCGCCACCGAATAGTGGGGGAAGACGGCATAGGACTGGAACATCATGTTGGTGGGGCGTTCATAGGGGGGCAGGCCGGCCATGTCGGCGCCGTCGATGAAGATCCGGCCGGCGGTGGGCGTCTCGAAGCCGGCCAGCAGGCGCAGCAGGGTGGACTTTCCGCACCCGGAACCGCCCAGGATGGCGAACAGCTCCCCCTGGTAGATCTCGAGGCTCACGCCATCGACGGCCGGGAATCCATCGAATTCCTTGCGCAGGTTCTCGATACGGATGAAAGGTCGCGCCTGGGGGTCTTCCCAGGGCCTTGCGACCTGTTCGCGGCCGGCTTCGCTCATGGATCTGTCCCGCACCCGGTTGCCGTCAGAGCCCGGACTTGGCGCGGGTCCAGGCCCGGGTGCGGCGCCGTTCCTCCTTGGGGCCGGCGATATGGACGGTGTGCAGGCGCTCGAGGATCTCGGCGTCCGGGTAGATGGCGGGGTCGCCGGTGAACTGCGGGGATACCAGTTCGTAGGCGGACCGGTTGGCATTGGCGTAGCCGGTGAAATTGGTCACGTCCGCGATGACCTCGGGGCGCAGAAGGTAATTGAGAAACAGGTGGGCGTTGTCGGGATGGGGCGCATCCGACGGAATGTAGATGGCGTCGAACCAGATGGTCGACCCCTCTTTCGGCACCGAGTACTTCAGGCGAATGTCCAGGCCGCCCTCCCGGGCGCGGATCGTGGCCACCGCGTAGTCCCCCGACCAGCTTCCGGCGATGCAGGTCTCGCCCGCCGGCAGGTCGAGCAGGAACTTGGTGGCGCTGAAGTACTTGATATAGGGACGCACGGCCTTCAACACCTCCTCGGCCGCCTTGAGGTCTTCCGGTGCCAGGGAGTTGGGATCGCGCCCCAGGTACAGCAAGGCTGCCGGGATGACTTCGGTGGGCGCTTCGAGAAACGAAATGCCACAGTCGGCGAATCGGCTGGCGACCGCGGGGTCGAAGACCAGGGCGGAACTGTCGACCGGCGCATCGGGCATGCGCTCGAGAATCATCGCCTCGTTGTAGGTGTATCCGGTGGTTCCCCACATGTAGGGCACGGCGTAACGGTTGCCGGGGTCGTATTGGCCGAATTGGCGCAGCAGTTCCGGGTCGAGGTGGCGCCAGTTGTCGAGTTTCGACCGGTCGAGTTCCCGATAGATGCCCACCTCCTGCAGCCGGCTCGAATAGCCGGCGGAGTGCACCACCACGTCGTATCCAGAGTGCCCGGCCATGAGCTTGGCGTCCACCGTGGGGGAAGCGTCGTAGACATCGTAGTTGACCTTTATGCCATATTCCTCTTCGAAATCGTCGATGGTGTGCTCGCCGATGTAGTCCGCCCAGTTGTAGACGTTGACCACGGGTTCTTCGGCGGCCAGGCCTGTTGCCGTTGCCGTGATAAGCGTAGCCGCCAGCAGGCACGGCAATCCGCCTCGCGGCCGGCGCCTGGCCGGCGTTCTGCTGCCCGCTCCCGGTTTCGGCTGTAGCGGCTGGGTCAAGGACCTGGCCTCCCGACGATCACTGCCCCTTGAAGTCCCTATCGTAGCCGCAAATGCCCGCGTTTCCGATTGCCCGGGCATCCGGATGCGGCGAGAATGAGCGGCATTGAATCCGTTCGATCACCAAACCGGCGGCTCAACCCGGGCGCCGGATGCTGCGGGGACTTCATGACTTACGATCTGCCGGGCGATTCCAGCCGGGCTCTGCTGGCAAGGGGCATGCCGCACCTGCGGGACGGCCTCCGGTATGAAGCTGAAAGCGCCAGGTCCGCCGCCAGGGGCTATGCGGTCCCGGCCCAGTTCATCGTCGGCCGGGCGGAAGGCGACTATGTCTGGGACCTGGACGGCAATCGCTACATCGACTTCCAGAACGGCTGGGCGAGCAACCCGCTGGGCAACTGCCATCCGGAAATCATCGAAGCGGTGCACGAAGCCCATCGGCGCTACGGGTTTCAGTGGGAACATCCCCTGCGCATACCGCTCGTCGAAAAACTGGCGGAAATCATGCCCGCGCAGGCGCTGCCGCGCTTTACGTTCGAGGTCTCCGGAACCGAGGCCGCCGAGTCGGCGGTGCACCTGGCGCTCTGCCATACGCGGCGGCGGTACATCGTCACGTTCACCTCGTCCTTCCACGGTGAAGCCCTGGGCTCGAAGATGTTCAGCGCCTACGGCAGCGAAAACAATCTCTACATGGAAGCCTGGGCGGGCGGCGCGCTGAAGGCGCCCTATCCCTATTCGGAACACATTCCCGCGGGCATGACCGAGGCGCAGTACGTGGAGTACTGCCTCTGGTACATCGACACCCATCTCCCGGAATACGTGGTCCCGGAGGAGAACATCGCGGCGGTGATGATCGAGCCGGGGCTGGCCGAGGGCGGCAACTGGATTCCCACCCCGGCGTTCATGACGGGCATCAGGAAAATCTGCGACAGGCATGGCTGGCTGATGATCGCCGACGAAGTGCTCACCGGCCTCGGCCGCACCGGCCGGATGTGGTCGGTGGAGCACTACGATGTGGTGCCCGACCTCCTGGTGGCGGGAAAGAACCTTTCCGGCGGAATCGAGGCCTGTGCGGGGGTGGCGGCAAAGGATGCGATTCTGGGGGACAACCCCCGGGCAAGCGCGGGAAGCACCTTTGCCGGTACGCCCGCCGGTTGCGCCGCGGCCCTGAAAACACTGGAAATCTACGAGCGCGACAATATAGTGGCGGGCGCCGAGCGGCTGGGCCGGGTGGCGGCGGAGCGCATGGCCGGCTGGGAGTCGCGTTTCGCCATCGTCGGGCAGGTGCGCACCCTGGGGCTGTTGATGGGGGTTTCGTTCAATGCCCCGGAGGGCGAGGAGGACGAACACGTCGGCCGCTCGGTGCGCGACGAGATGCTCCGGCGCGGTGTCTGGGCGATCTGTGAAAACGAACCGCAGGTAAGGCTCTACCCGGCCCTGAACATGGACGAGAAAGTCCTGCTGCTTGGGCTTGACATCATGGAGGAAGCGATCGAGGCCGTGGACCGGCAGGGGGTGACCGTCGGCAACTACCCGGCCATGCCGAGCGGCAACGTAGGTTTCTGAACGGGGCGGTAACGCAAATAAAGAAATACGACGCCATCGTCATCGGCGCGGGCCACAACGGCCTGTGCAATGCCGCGTACCTGGCGAAATCCGGGCTCGACGTGCTGGTGCTGGAGCGCAATCCGTACATCGGCGGTGCCAGCGTCACCCGCGAACTCCACCCGGGCTGGAAGTACACGAACTGTTCCTATGTCTGCTCCCTGCTCCGCCCGGAAATCTCGCGCGACCTGGAACTCGCGCGGCACGGCTTGCAGGTGATTCCCTACCACGGCGGCGTGACCTTCACCCGGGACGGCGACCATTTCGGCAACTACCCGGATGCGGAAAGGGTGTACCGGGAAATCGCCCGGCACTCGCTGCGCGACGCCAATGCCCACGACCGGTTCGAAACCGACGTGATGAAGCAGACGCGGCTGATCCGCAAGTTCCTGATGTCGACGCCGCCGGACCCCACCTCGCTCAGGCCGCGGGACCTGCGCGGGCTCCTCGAATTCGCAGGCGCCTTCTCCGAGATGGGGGAAGAGGGGCTGCTGGACACCATCCGTTTCTGGACCATGAGCATCGGCGATTTCCTCGACGAGTACTTTGAAACGGATGTCATCAAGGCGCACATGTCCGGCTCGGGCATCATCGGCACGGCGCTCGGGGTCTACTCGCCCGGCACGGCCTACGTGCTGCTGCACCATTACATGGGCGAGGTGGACGGCAGCATCGGCGCCTGGGGGTTCGCCCGGGGCGGCATGGGCTCGGTGGCCGATGCGCTGGCGGCAAGCTTCGCCTCGTTCGGTGGCGAGATCGTCTGCGATGCGGACGTGCACCGCGTCATCGTCGAGCGGGGCCGGGTGCGCGGCGTGGCGCTCGCCAACGGCCGGGAATACCGGGCGAACACCGTCGTTTCCAATCTCGATCCCAAACGCACTTTCCTCGAGTGTTTCGACGCCGGCGACCTGCCGGCCGAAATCGTTCACCGGGCACGGAACTTCAAGATTCGCGGGTCTTCCGGCAAGCTCAACATCGCCCTGGACGGCCTTCCCACCTTCAACGGCATCTCGCCGGAAAGCCCGCTGATGCGCAACGACATGCACTGCATCGATTCGCTGGAGCGCCTGGAGCGGGCCTACGACGACTGGAAGGCGGGCACCTGGTCCAAGGACCCGTACATCGACATGCTGATCCCCACCACCGTGGATCCATCCATGGCGCCGCCAGGCAAGCACATGATGACGATCTTCGTGCAGTACTGCCCGCCGACGCTGGCGAGTGGCCCCTGGACACCGGAGGCGCGCGATGCGTTCGGCCAGACCGTGATCGACCAGGTCGCGGAGCACAGCCCCGACTTCAAGGACCTGATCCTGGACTGTGAGGTGCGCACGCCCCGCGAACTCGAAGACGAGGTGGGGCTCACCGAGGGCAACATCTTTCATGGCGAACTGACCTTCGACCAGTTGCTGTTCAACCGCCCGTTCCCGGGTTGCGCGCAGTACCGGGGGCCGCTCCGGGGCTTCTACCTCTGCGGGTCGGGCACGCACCCCGGCGGCGGCGTCATGGCGGCGCCGGGCGCCAACGCGGCACGGGAAATCCTCATGGACCTGAAGCGCCCCGATGTCACACCGGCGAGTTTTCCCGATGACTGACGCCGCCTTCGATGTCGTGGTGATCGGCGCCGGCCACAACGGGCTTGCGTGTGCGAGTTACCTGGCCCGGGGCGGCCGCAGGGTGCTGGTAGTGGAAGCGGCCGACCGTCCCGGCGGCCTGGCGGCGACGCGGGAGTTCGCCGATGGATTCCGGGTTTCCGCGGCCGCTCATCTCCTGACCATGCTCGACGTGGGGGTCGCGCGCGATCTGGGGCTCGAGGGTCACGGGCTCGAGTATGCCGCCCGGAACCTCAAGACCGTGGCGCTTGCGGATAACGGTGATCGCATCGCCTTCGAAGACGGCGCGGTGGGCGGCGTTTCCTTGACGGACAAGGCGGCCTTCGCCGAATTCCGAAGGCTGAACCGGCGCTTCGCAAAGGTACTGGCCGGGTTCTGCTCCCGCCCGTCGCCCAGGCTGGTCGACCGGCGCAAGAGCGATACCCTGGCGCTCGCAAGGCTTGCCTGGGACGTGCGCAGCCTGGGCAAGGCGGACATGCGGGAACTGCTGCGGGTCGGGGCGATCAACATCTACGACGTCGCGCAGGAAAAGTTCGAGAGCGGTCTGCTCAAAGCCGCGGTGAGCATGGACGCGGTGCTGGGTTCGCACATGGGCCCGCGTTCGCCGAACACCGTCTACAGCTACCTGCACCGGCACATGAACGACGATGCCGGCGCTACCGGCCCGGCGGTCGTAACGGGGGGCATGGGGGCGGTTGGCGAAGCGTTCGCGTCCGCAGCCGAAGCGGCCGGCGCGGAGGTCCGCTACGGCAGCCGGGCCGTGCGAATCGATCTTTCAGAGCCCTCTTCGAATGAGGCCTGCCGGGCTGCCGGCGTCACGCTGGCCGACGGTATCCGCATCGACACCGGCCTGGTGGTATCCAACGCCGACCTGAAGACCACGTTCCGACTGGTGGGGCCGCTGAACCTCGATGCGGGGTTCGTACGCCGGGTCCACAACTTCCGGGCCCGGGGCGTCACCGCCAAGTTGCACCTGGCGCTGGACAGCCTGCCGGAGTTCCACGGTGGCGACACCGGGGATGCCGGTGCCCGCCTGCTGCTGGCCTCGTCGATGGACGACATCGAGTCGGCTTTCGACCATGCCAAGTACGGCCGGTTCTCGCCGGTGCCGGTGATGGAGATCTCGATTCCCACGGTGTATGACACCTCCCTCGCACCCGACGGAAAACACGTGCTTTCCGCACTGGTCCAGTACGCGCCCTACGAACTGAAGGAAGGATGGGACGCGGGCCGCGAATCGTTCAAGGCGATCTGTCTCCAGCGCCTGGAAGCCGTGGCGCCGGGTATCGGCGAATCGGTCCGCGCGTCGGAGTTGCTGACACCGCCGGACCTGGAAGCGGAGTTCGGCGTTCGCGGCGGCCACTGGCATCACGGTGAGATCGCCCTGGACCAGGCGCTGTTCACCCGCCCGGTTCCCGGCGCCAACCGCTACGCCACACCGTTACGAGGGCTGTACCTGTGCGGCGCGAGCAGCCATCCGGGCGGCGGCATCCTGGGACTGGCGGGACGCAACGCCGCCCGGGCGGTACTGGCCGGGGAAGGTTCCGGATGAAGCCGCACAGCGAAGTCAGGCTGCTCGATACGCCCTTCGGCTCGCGGGTCAGGGATGCCTGCGAGGTACACCAGTGGGAAGACTGGAAGGGGTATCTCACCGCTGCGGCATACGAGGACGTGGAACTGGAGTATTTCGCGGTCCGCAATGCCACCGGGGTCTTCGATCTCTCGCCCATGACCAAGTACCGCATCACGGGCCCGGACGCCCAGGCGTTCCTGAACCGGGTGATGACCCGAAACGTCCGCAAGCTCGCCCCGGGCCGGGTCGGATATACGGTGTGGTGCAACGACGCGGGCATGGTCCTGGACGACGGCACCCTGTTCCACCTCGCGCAAGGGGAGTACCGGCTCTGCGCCCAGGAGCGGTGCCTGGACTGGCTGCAATGGTCGGCGTTGGGTCTCGATGTGGCCATCTCCGACGAAACCGCCGACGTGGCGGCGCTGGCGGTGCAGGGGCCGACTTCCTGCGCAATCCTCAGGGCTATGGGGCTCGACGGTCTGGAGCGCCTCAGGCCTTTCGGTATCGCGCGATTTCCGTTCGATGGGGGCGAACTGCTGGTTTCCCGCACCGGTTTCACCGGCGATCTCGGCTATGAACTCTGGATGGCGCCCGACCACGCCGAGGCGCTCTGGGTTGCCCTGTTCGACGCGGGACGCGACCACCTGATCCGGCCCATGGGAACCGCTGCGCTGGAGCTGGTCCGCATCGAGGCCGGGTTCATTCAGGCGGGCGTGGACTTCGTGCCCGCCGAGCAGGTTCTGCGCCACGGCCGCGGGCGCTCGCCTTTCGAGCTGGGCCTCGGCTGGCTGGTCGACTTCGGCAAGGGACACTTCACCGGCCGCAACGCCCTCTTGAAGGAAAAGGAAAACGGCTCCCGGTACCGCTTCGTACGCCTGGACGTGGACGGCAACAAGCCCGCGGAGGAGTCGTTCATCCTTGACAAGTCAGCCAACGTCGTCGGGCACGTCACTTCCGCGGCCTGGTGTGCCACGGCAAAGCGCAACCTGGCGCTGGCCTCCCTGGAAATGCCCTGGGGACGCGCGGAAGACGACCTGTTCGCCGAGATCTACTACAGCCGGGAACAGCGCTGGACCCGGCTCGAAACCCGCTGCACGGTCATGCAGGGTCCGGCCTGGGACCCGCCGCGCCGTCGGCAGACGCCTCCGGCGGACTTCTGAGCAGCGATACAACAGGGGAAGGCACAGCCCCTCGAATCGAGATGGCATCGTGACGCTGATCGCTACCGAAACAAACGACTCTTCGGCGCGGTTGGCCGAGATGGCGGCAGCGCAGCGCCAGCGCCCGGGATTCGCCGTCGACGCCTACTTTTACCGCTCCCAGGTGGTCTACCGAAAGGAACTCGACGAGATTCTCTACAGGAGCTGGCTCTACGCGGGCCATGTCAGCCAGCTCGTGAATCCGGGCGACTACTTCACTTACGAACTCGGGGAGGATTCCATCGTCGTGGTGCGCGATGACCAGGGCGAAATCCACGCGCTGATGAACATCTGCCGGCATCGCGGCGCCCGGGTCTGCGAGGGTCCGGAGGGTTCCCTGAAGACCTTCGTGTGTCCCTACCACGGCTGGGTCTACGAACTGGACGGGCGCCTGAAGGCTGCCCGGGCGATGCAGGGCAAAGGCGGCTTCGATCCCGCGCGCTACGCCCTGAAGAGGGCGAAATGCACGGTGTACGAGGGGTTGATATTCATCAACTGCGACCCGGAGGCGGGCCCTTTGGATACCTCACTCGACACCATCGAACCGGCCCTGCGCCCCTATGGCCTGCCCGGGGCCAGGATCGCCCACCACCAGAACTACCCGGTAGAAGCCAACTGGAAGCTGGTGCTGGAGAATTACCTGGAGTGCTACCACTGCGCGACCGCGCACCGGGCCTATGCCAGGCTGCACACGTTGGAGGCGCTCGGCGCCGAGGTGGAGGCGCTGAACGAAAAGATGCTGGATCGCGCCGAGGTGGAGACCGGTGTGGCGGGCATTGCCCACGACCACTACCAGGCTTATTGCTCCTCGCCCGACTTCGGCTGCTGCGCCTATACCAGCCGTTACGCCCTCTACGACGGTTTCAAGTCCGGCAGCCGCGGCGGCGAGCCGGTGGCGCCGCTCATGGGCGAATTCAAGGGTTATGACGGCGGCGCGGGGGATTTTCAGCTCGGCCCGCTGGCGTTCATGCTCAACTACCCGGACCACTGCGTGCTGTACCGCTTCACACCCCGGGGCATCGACAACACCGACATGGACCTCGTGTGGTTCGTGCGTGGCGATGCCGAAGAGGGCCGGGACTACGACCGCGATGCGCTCACCTGGCTGTGGGACCGCACGAGCCGGGAAGACCAGTACATCATCACCCGCAACAGCGAGGGGGTGCACTCCCGGTTTTTCGAGCCCGGCCCGTACCACCCCGAACACGAGAGCATGTGCATTGAGTTCGTCGACTGGTATCTCTCGGCATTGGAACGGAATCAGGCATCTCAATCATAGCGGCTTGTAATCTCCGCCCGGATTCAGCCTTTTCCTACAGCCAACGCCACGGCAACGGTGGACAATCGTATCGATTCCCAGCCACAATTCATGTCGAGGGTCGGCCATGAAGTACGAGTTTGCCGCAAACATTGCCACGACGTTGCTGGTCGGCGCCAGCATCGTCGGCGTGAACCTGGCCATCATCGATGCCACGTCAGCGGCGACGGACAAACGGTTTGCCCAAATTGACGAACGATTCGCCCAGGTCGATCAGCGATTCGCCCAGGTCGACCGGCGATTCGCCGAGGTCGACAAGCGCTTCGACCAGATGGAAACCCGTTTCGAACGGCGTTTCGAGAAAATCGACGCCCGGTTCGAAGAAATGGGCCGACAACTCGATGAATTGCGTGCCAGCGTTGCCAGGATCGAAGGCCTGATTCACGGCCTGCATGGGCAGACGCCGGTAGCGCTCTCCGAGACCGACACCGAGCGAAACACCTGACGCACCGTCTTTCCCGGCAGGCTTGCGGAAACTGCCGTCTCGTTGACAGTATCGGCCGCGTCCCCGACAATTCCGCGCCCGCTCGGTTGTAGCGGTTCCAACACCGGGTTCCAGACAGCGTCGCTGGGGCGCCGAGTCTGGCTGGAGAGGGTGGAAATCGTGGCTAGGTAGCTCAGCCGGTTTAGAGCGCAGGATTCATAATCCTGAGGTCGGGGGTTCGAGTCCCCCCCTAGCTACCAGCAATATCGATTCGAGGTGTTCCAGCAGTCGCTGGCCGATGTCCAGACGGAGGGCCTGTTCGACGCGGCCTGACGGGGCGTTCCTCCCACAAATGCTTCAGCCTTCGCTGTATGGCGCCCCTGGATCCCAGCCGCTACCATGATGCAAACTCAGTTTGCTGGAAGGCACCAATGAGCAGTGAGGACGCCAAAGCAGTTCCGAGTCGCCATTCGGATCCTGGCTCCGATGGGGATGGCCTGAGCACACGCTTGGCCCGAGTCGAAGCCAAATTGGAGTTCGTCGCCACCCGTGAGGACATCGCCAATATGGGGCGCGAACTCGCAACCTTGATCGCCAACAAAGAGACATCCATGCAGCGATGGCTGCTGGGCCTCACCAGCGCCGCCTTGGCCAGCGTGGTCATCGCGCTGCTGCGCACGTTCAAGTAGATTTCCCGCTCGCTATCCCCCCGGGAACAAACCCGGCAACCATTGGCTCGCCAATGCGGCCGAAAAGGCGGTCCTGAGCGGCGCTTGGGAGCTTCGGGCAAGAGTTCCCCACGAGGCGCGTCGCGCGAACTGCAGCCAGGCCACGCCGATGCGCATGCCCGGGACGGGATCGAAAGCGGCAGGCCGGATGGCTTCAACGTCGCCGTCAAAGACCGTAGACTATGGCTGCCTGTCGAAACGAAGTAACCCGAACGGCAATGGAGGTGTGCTGCGCCACCTGACGGGGTGGCATTGCTTGGAAAAACGACTGACGAATAAACTTCATCATGACCAGGACAGGCAGGAAACCGCCTAAATCGAAGTCCGGGGGTC
>CAZWZH010000188.1:0-16208 GCA_964638775.1 uncultured Pseudomonadales bacterium | reverse complement strand
TCGAGGGATTCACGCAACTTCGACAGTGCGTTTGGTGAAACCGCAGGATTTTTCAAACCCGTGATGGATGTAAACTCTTGCAGCGCCTGTTCTTCCGCGCGCCCCTCCTGAAATTGCTCGAGCAGTACCACGGCGCGCGCGAGAATTCTGTCGACGCGGCGAAGAAGTTCCGCATCGGCTCTGGACGGGACTGATGCTCTGCGCTGGCAGGGGGTGTCGGTGTCATTCCAGGACGGCAATGGGGCTGGACTGTGTTCCGGATTCGCCTCCCCGATCATGGGGCTACTCATCGGGCCGAGTGGCGATTCCGCCCGCATGCCCGCAGCAGGAAGTTGGTGACCGGTGCGGGCCGGGCTCTGGAGCCCGGAACTTTGCCGGCTGGCCGGTTGCGGCGTCTCCGTTGACTGCCTCGGTGGCGTGCCTTGCGCCACGGGCGTATGCGGGGTTAGCGGCTCCAGGCCAGCCGGACCGCGCCGGATTGCTGAAAACGGATTCAAGCTTGCGACTGTCGAGCGTATCACCGAGACGATTCGCGATTTCAGGCTGCGGCGCTCTACGACAGGATCGGCGCGAGTTGGGGTTTCCCGCGCCGCGCCTGTGGAAATGCCATGCGTCAGGGAGCCCTGCCGAAGCACGATTCGCTTGTTTTTGAACCGGCCTTGATTGACGCCGGAACCTGCCACCGCCGGTTCGACGGATACCCCGCCGTGCAGCCTTGAGGGCGCTCGAGAATCCACGTCCATAGCTATGATCGCTCCCTGTACCCGTTTGCGACTTTGGCACGTTGATGGTTAAAGACATCAATGCATCCATGCATGCACACCGGAGCGCTCTCGAAGAATCGGCGATGTCGTGCATCGGCGGGCCGCTCCGACTGGTTTCGTTCTGTTGTGTTCGCCGCGATAAGGGACGAGTCCCCAAGTTCCTGAAGACTCGGACCATCGCATTCGCTCAAAGTTCCTTGACTGAGTCACCGTTCGTTGACTGGACAGCGGGCCGGAATTCGCGCGACCATGCGAATGCCCGATCACGAGCGGGTCTTGAATTCCCTCACCACGGTACTGGTGGCCGATGCACTGGCAAATCCCGGCTCCGCTGGAAACCGCCCGGATCCGCACCACCGGCGGATCACAGGTGATTCTCAGACGGCATGGCAATCCTGCCGGCCCCCGCATCCTCCTGACCCACGGCAACGGGCTCGCGGCCGACCTGTGCTATCCCTACTGGTCGCTGTTGACCGATCGATACGACCTGGTTCTCTACGATCTGCGCAGTCACGGCTGGAACCCGGTCGGCGATCTCCTGACACAGAATTTCCCGACCCTGGTCGGCGACAACGGGTACGTGGCCAGAGCGATCGGCGAGCATTTCGGGGAGAAACCGACGGTCGGCATCTACCATTCGGTGTCGGCGTTGGTCGCGCTATGCGATGCACTCCGGGAAAAAGCGGAGTTTTCCGCTCTGGTGCTGTTCGACCTCCCCATCTGCCCGCCAGGCGGCGCTCCCGAGGATCTCGAGGAATCGCTCGGGCGTGTGGCGGCGCGCACCCGGAAGCGTCAGGGTTGGTTCGAGTCCCGGGCGCACTTTGTCGAGCAGATTCGCCGGGCACGTACTTTTGAACGGTTGCGGCCGGGTGTTGCGGACCTGTTTGCCGAGACGACGCTGCGCCCGGCCGCGAACGGCGGATACGAACTGCGTTGTCCCATCGAACACGAGGCGGTGATCTACGAATATGGATTCGGATGGGCGATGCAGACGCAATTGGCGCTTGAGCAGGTTGCCCTGCGGTGTCCCGTGAAGGTGATCGGCAGCGACCCGACCGTGCCGTATTCGTTTCTGCCCGGCATGGACCTGCATCTGCTGACCAAACTCAATTACGACTTTCTGCCCGACACGACGCACTTCCTTCTGCTTGAGAACCCGGAGGAGTGCGCGGCTCTGACGATGGAATTCCTGGACCGATCCGGGGTCGCCTGAAACGCTCCGGCTGCCCCGAACTGCCTCAGAGACCCAGCACCGCAATGAATCGATCCGCCAGCCGCAGGCCGAGTGCCGCTATGGTCAGGGTGGGATTTGCGGTGCGAATGCGTCAGCGGCTCAGGTGTTCGAGCAGGAGCTTGAGTTCCCCTTCGTGCCGCACGATCACGCTGGTGCCCCTGCCGACCACTTCGAACGGGCCGTTGGCGGTGACGCCCGACCAGTTGAATCGGAACGCGGCAGTCGCCGAGCCGCTGTCGGTGTGGAGTACCTCAATGTCGCTGAGGTAGTATTTCTCGTCCTCCACTTCGTGTTCCCAGGTACTCTCGAACGCGCCGCGAGCGGCCTTTAGCCCGCGATAGTCGCCGTCGTTGAACCGGAACAGCGCATCCGGATGAAGCAGCGGCGCCACCCGGTCAAAGTCTTCGCTGTTTTGCGCCGTCTCGAAGCGGCCCAGGAAGTCCAGGACCTGCCGTTCGGTAATTCTGTCCACCACTATCCGCGCCATCGGCCGCCATCCACACGGCTGCGCATGTTACGGCAACCCGGCGCGCCGGGACGAGGACGCGCAAGGAACAGAGACTTGCTCTCGGTGCTCGATCGAAGCAATCTTTTGGTACGCTCACCCCCGAGGCATTGATCGAGACCTGATCGATGAGCAGCCGGGGCACGGTCAATCCACTGGGCATCACGATGGGAGATCCAGCCGGGATCGGGCCGGAAGTGCTGATGAGAACTCTGCGCGTCCGCGCGTCGGAGCGCCCGCCGCTGGTGTTGATCGGCAGCCGCTGGGCGCTGGCCGAAGGAGCGGCCGCCGCCGGATTGCCGGAGCCGGATCTGCCTGAAATTGCCACACCCGGCGAGCTGGACGCCGGTGTGGGAATCATCGACACCGGCATAAAGCGGCCGGCCGGCTTTCGCTTCGGAGCCGTGGACCCTGCCTGTGGCGCGCATGCCGTCCTCGCCGTGGAACGCGCCGCCGAACTCTGCATGGCGGGGCGGCTTGCCGCCATGGTCACCGCGCCCATCAACAAGGAAGCCGTGCATGCCGCCGGTTACGTGGACGACATCGGCCACCAGGAGATACTGGCGCGCATCACCCAAGCCGCGCTCACGGCGACCATGCTGATGACGCCGGGCCTGCGCGTGGTGCACCTGTCCACCCACAAACCGTTGACGGAGGCGGCGCGCTACGTCACGCGCGGCAATGTGCTGGCGAAGTTGCGGCTCGCAGACCGGTCTCTGTCGGGCTGGGGCCTGCCGCGGGCCCGAATCGCCGTTGCCGCGCTGAACCCGCACGGCGGTGAGGGGGGCATGCTCGGCCGCGAGGAGATCGAAGAACTCGGGCCGGCGGTGGGCGATGCGCGGGCACAGGGGATCGATGCGCAGGGGCCGATTCCCGCGGACTCCGTCTTCAACCGGGCCATTGCCGGGGAATTCGATGCGGTGCTGGCTCTGTATCACGACCAGGGCCACATCGCGGTGAAGGTTCACGACTTTCACGGCAGCACGACGGCAACGCTCGGCATCCCGTTCGTGCGCACCTCCGTGGATCACGGAACCGCATTCGATATCGCCGGTCTCGGCAGGGCCGACCCGCGCGGCATGGCCGCCGCCCTGGATGCCGCCACCGCCCTCGTGGAAGGCCGGCTTGCGAGTCTCTGGCCGGCTGCGGCAAACTCAGCCGCTGTACCGGACCGGAGAAATCACCCATGAAAGCGGCTGTCTTGCGGGAACCCAACGTGCCGATGGAAATCGAGGACATCGACGTCTCTCTGCCCGGCCCCCGGGAAGTGCTGGTGCGTACCGCCGCCACCGGCGTCTGCCACAGCGACCTGCACCACTACAACGGCACCTATCCCGCGCGCCTGCCCCTGGTGCTCGGGCACGAGAGCGCCGGTGTGGTCGAGGCGGTCGGGCGCGACGTCAGCCATGTTCAGCCGGGCGATCACGTCATCACCTGTTTTTCCGCGTTCTGCGGGCACTGCGAACACTGCCTGACGGGCCGCATGAGCCTGTGCGTGGAACCGGAAACGCGGCGCGGGCACGGCGAGGAACCGCGGCTCAGCCAGGCGGGCGCGGGGCTCGACCAGTTTGCCAACCTGGGTTCCTTCGCCGAATACATGCTCGTGCACGAGCACCAGGTGGTCAAAGTCCGTGACGACATGCCCTTCGAACAGGCGGCGCTGATCGGCTGCGCTGTGGTGACGGGGTTTGGCGCGGTGATTCACACCGCCAGGGTGCAGCCCGGCGAAACCGTCGCCGTCATCGGTTGCGGCGGCATCGGCCTCATGTGCATCAACGGCGCCGCCATCGCCGGCGCCGGCCGCATCATCGCCATCGATACGGTGCCCTCCAAGCTGGAGCTGGCGCGCACGTTCGGCGCCACCGACATCGTCAATGCCCGGGAGGAAGACCCGGTCGGGGCGGTCATGGGCCTGACCGGTACCGGCGTGCATCACGCGCTCGAAGCCATCGGCCTCAAGGCAACGGCGGAACAGTCGTTCCGGATGCTGCGCCACGGCGGCATGGCCACCATCATCGGCATGATTCCGCCGGGGGAGATGGTCGCCATGCACGGTGCCGACTTCGTGTTCGAGAAGAAGATTCAGGGCTGCATGATGGGCTCCAACCGGTTCCGAATCGACATGCCGCGCTTCGTGGATTTCTACCTGCAGGGCAGGCTGCGCCTCGACGACCTGATCTCGAGGCGCATCGGGCTCGCGGAGGTAAACGAGGCCCTTGGGGAACTGGAATCCGGCGAACTCGCCCGCAGCGTCATCGTCTTTGAATGAAAATCGCGGCGGTCAAGGTCATCGTCACCTGCCCGGGCCGAAATTTCGTCACGCTCAAGATCACCACGGACCAGGGCGTCCACGGCATCGGCGACGCCACGCTCAACGGCAGGGAACTGGCCGTGGTGTCCTACCTCCAGGATCACGTGGCCGACTGCCTGGTCGGCCGGGACGCCGGCGCCATCGAGGACATCTGGCAGTATCTCTACCGGGGCTGTTACTGGCGGCGCGGCCCGGTGACCATGGCGGCCATCGGCGCCGTCGATACCGCGCTTTGGGACATCAAGGCCAAGGCGGCGGGCATGCCGCTCTACGAGTTGCTCGGCGGCAGGAGCCGGCGGGGCGTCATGGTCTACGGCCACGCCAGCGGCCGGGATATCGAGGAGACTTCCGACGAGGTCGCGCGATACATTGAACTGGGCTACCGGGCGATACGCGCCCAGAGCGGCGTGCCGGGAATGGATTCGACCTATGGCGTCTCCGCCGACAGGATGTACTACGAACCCGCGGATGCGGCGCTGCCCACGGAAAACGTCTGGTCCACGGAAAAGTACCTCGACCACGTGCCCAAGCTGTTCGACCGGCTGCGCGAGCGCTTCGGCTTCGGCCATCACCTG
Organism: uncultured Pseudomonadales bacterium; assembly: GCA_964638775.1. GTDB lineage: Bacteria > Pseudomonadota > Gammaproteobacteria > Pseudomonadales > Azotimanducaceae > Azophilus. The sequence continues at coordinate 10,819 of CAZWZH010000188.1, read as the reverse complement.
CTGCACGACGTGCATCACCGGCTGACGCCCATGGAGGCGGCCCGGCTCGGCATCTCGCTGGAAGACTATCGCCTGTTCTGGATGGAGGACCCCACCCCGGCCGAGAACCAGGAAGCCTTCCGGCTGATCCGCAAGCACACCGTCACGCCGCTGGCGGTGGGCGAGATCTTCAATACCGTCTGGGATTGCAAGGATCTTCTGAGCGAGCAGTTGATCGACTACATCCGCGCGACCGTGACCCATGCGGGAGGCATCACCCACCTCCGCCGCATCGCGGACCTGGCGGCGATGTACCAGATACGCACCGGCTGTCACGGGGCCACCGACCTTTCGCCGGTGTGCATGGGCGCGGCCCTGCATTTCGATACCTGGGCGCCCAATTTCGGAATCCAGGAATACATGCTGCACACGGAACCGACCGACGAGGTGTTTCCCCACGACTACCGGTTCAGCGAGGGTGAACTGCATGCGGGTGAATCCCCGGGACACGGCGTGGACATCGACGAGCGCCTGGCCGCGAAGTATCCCTACCGGAAGGCCTACCTGCCGGTCAACCGGCTGCGGGACGGCACGATGTGGAACTGGTAGCCGGCAGGCCGAACGCCGAGTCAGTCGGCTTCGTTGATCAGGGGGAGTTCGAATTCGAACCGCGTGCCTGAGCCGACCTTGCTGAATACCCTGATCGTGCTGTCATGCAGATCCAGTATCTGTTTGACGATGGCGAGCCCGAGGCCGGCGGACTCGAGCCTCGGCTCGTTCTCGGGTTGGGTCCGGTAGAAGCGGTCGAAAACGCGGGGCAGGCGGTCTTCGGGTATGCCGGGCCCGCTATCCGATATCGCAACGGAGATCGAGTTTCCCCCCGGCACCACCGATATGGAGACCCTGCCCGATTCCGGCGTGAACCGGATGGCGTTGCTGATCAGGTTCTCGAGCGCACGCTGGATCTGCGCGATGTTGCCTACCGTAAAGGCGGGTTCCGAGCCGACATCGAAAGTCAGGCGGATTTTCTTTTCGTCGGCCATCAGCTTGAATGCGATTGCGGTGTCCATGACCAGTTCGGACAGGGAAAACTTCTCCTGATGCGAGCGTACGTCGATGTCGTCGAGCATCGATAGGGCGAACAGTTCATTGATCATGGCGCCCAGCCTGACCGTGTGTTTGTGTGCGATCTGCAGATATTGGCGACGTACCGGGGCGGGCAGCCCCGTCTTGACCAGCGGCGTTTCGATGTACCCTCTCACGGCGGCTAGCGCGGAGCGGATGTCGTGCAGGACGTTCGCGATGAACTCCCTGCGCAGGCGGTTCTCATACTCCAGTTTTTCAATCTTCTCCGTGTGTCGATCGCAATGCTCCGGCGGAGCATTGGCACCGGGGTGGAACTTGTTGTCCATGCGATTTCTCGGGCGACTCGGAGTCGCTCAGGTGTTGGCCGGAGACTTGTTGACGAATTTGTAGCCGACGCCCCACACGGTAATGATGATCTCCGGACGGGATGGGTTCCGCTCTATCTTCGCCCGCAGTCGGTTGATGTGTGAATTCACCGTGTGCTCATAACCCTCGTGGCCGTATCCCCATACGCCGTTGAGCAGGTCGTCACGCGTGAAAACCCGGCCCGGGTGGCGGGCGAAATGCTCCAGCAGATCGAACTCGCGGACCGTCAGTTCGATGGGCCGGCCGTCCTTCAGGACTTCGCGCCGGGTTGGATCGATGGTCAACGAACCGGCCGAGATCAGGCGCGCCTGGCCGTCTGCATCCGCGCCGCTCTCGCGCAGCCCCTTCACCCGGCGAATGATCGCCCGGGCTCTTGCGGTCAGTTCCAGAACGCTGAAGGGTTTGGGCAGATAGTCGTCGGCGCCGGTTTCCAGCCCCAGCACACGATCGTGTTCCGAGCCCTTGGATGTCAGCATCAGTATTGGCTTGTAGGTGTTTTCGCGTCGTACCGCCCGACAGATCGTCAATCCGTCGGGACCGGGCAGGCTCAGGTCGAGAATGATCAGTGTCCAGTTCATGGTAGTCGCCAGACGCATGCCTTCATGACCGTCATGTGCGACGACGACCTCGTCGCAGAGGTCGGCCACGTGGGACGCTACCAGTTCCGCGACATCCGGTTCGTCCTCGATCAGCAGAATACGGTTCGGGTTCACATCCGCAATCCGGCAAGCGCAATTCGGTTGAGCGCATTGATAGCACTTTCAAATCATTGGACCGGGAAATTCTTGAAATTATCCCAAAAAAGTCCAGGCTGACGGTTCGATGGGTATCCCCGGCGGTAGCGACGCTCCGTGTGGCGAGGCGGGGGACCCTGATTGGGGAGTCGCAGGGATCGGAGCGCAAGCCATGTACCGCCTGTCGCCGCGAGGGTGACAAAGCGGGTGGAGTCTGATTTCATTTTCGTTTGTGCGCGTTGCACCGCGTTCTCGGGATTGACGGGAGATTGCCGACACCATGCCGATGATACTCAACGAAGAGCAGAAAATGCTCAAGGACACCGCCAGGGACTTTTGCGCAAACAACCTGCCCATCTCCCAGTTGCGCCGGTTGCGTGACCAGAACTCCGCCGACGGATTCGACCGCGATACCTGGAGGGGGATGGTGGAACTCGGCTGGGCGGGCATCCCGTTTCCGGAGGCGTTCGGCGGCCTGGAGTTCGGCTACAAAGGGCTGGGCGTAGTCACGGAAGAGACGGGGCGTACGCTCGGCGCCAGCCCGCTGTTCGCCAGCGTCTGGGTTTGCGGCACGGCGGTCAATATCGGCGGCAGCGACGCGCAGAAGGCTGACCTGCTGCCCGGTATCTGCTCCGGCGATTGCCTCATGGCCCTTGCGCTCGAGGAGTCTCACCGCCACGAACCCCATGGCGCGGCTACCGAGGCGGCGCGGTCGGGGGACGGATTCGTGCTCAACGGCAGGAAGTCCTTTGTTCTGGATGGCCATGTCGCCGACCGGTTCATCGTGGTGGCCCGGACTTCCGGCAGCCCGGGCGACAGGGAGGGCCTGAGCCTCTTCTTGGTGGGCAGCCAGGTGCCCGGCGTCGACGTAAGGCGCACCAGCATGGTCGATTCGCGCAACGCCGCAAACGTCGAATTCGCGGATGTACGGGTCGGTCCGGATGCGCTGCTCGGCGATCCGGACGGCGGCGCGAACGTACTCGATCCGACGCTGGACATCGCGCGCATCGGCATGGCCGCGGAGATGCTCGGCGGCTTGCAGGAGTGCTTCGAGCGGACCGTCGCCTACCTGAAGGAACGGGAGCAGTTCGGCGTGCCCATCGGTTCTTTCCAGGCGCTCAAGCATCGGGCGGCGAACATGTTCTGCGAAGTGGAACTGTCGAAGTCGTGCGTTCTCGAAGCCCTGACGGCACTCGACGAGGGCAGGGATGCCGATGAGATCGCCAAGCTCGCAAGCCTCGCCAAGACCAAGGTCGGCGAGACGTACAATCTGGTTTCCCGGGAAGGCATCCAGATGCACGGCGGTATCGGCATGACCGACGAATTCGACATCGGCTTCTTCATCAAGCGGGCGGCGGTGTCCGAACAGACGTTCGGAGACGTCAACTTTCACCGCAACCGGTACGGAGAACTCGAGGGTTACTAGACCGCTTCTTCCCGTCACCGGTCTGGATATGTGGCGCCGAACAGAGCCATGCAAGAGAATCCCCTTGCCCGAAAGAGGATTCGCGGTGAACACGACGACCGTTCGCAGCTCCCCGATCACGGAACCGGAGGCGTAACCTTGCGGACCGGGAACGGCAACAGCGGATTGCCCTATCAGCTTGTCCGGTTTCTGATGGTCGGCGCCATCTCCTTTGTCGTGGATGCAGGGGTTCTCGGTCTGCTCGTCTACCAGGCAGATGTCGGGTATATCGCTTCCCGTCTCATCTCCGTGATGCTCGCCATATCCGTCGCTTTTGTTCTGAATGCCCGATTCACTTTTCTCGTGCGGGTGGCGGATGCGCGATTCATGCGCTACGTCTGCATCCAGGCCGTCAGCGCCGGGCTGAATTTCGGCGTGTATTCCACCCTGGTACTGCACGGCCCGTTGGCCGGGCGGCCACTGTTGTCACTGATCTGCGGGGCGGCCGTGGCGACCGTCAACAACTTCTTTCTGAGCCGGCGATTCGTATACGTGCGCAAGCCGGGCGCCCGCGCCTGAGGGACGGAAGATGAGCGAGCGGCCGAGAATCGATCTTTTCAGCGACACCCAGACGCGGCCAAGCCGCGCCATGCGCGAGGCGATGGCGAATGCCGAGGTGGGAGACGAGCAGCTCAACGAAGACCCGACGGTGCGCGAACTCTGCGCCATGGTGGCGAACCTGCTCGGCAAGGAGGCGGCGCTGTTTATGCCTTCGGGCACCATGTGCAACGAGGTCGCCTACCGCGCCCACACCCGGCCCGGCGACGAGATCATCCTGCACGAGACGAGCCATGCGGTGCACTACGAGGCGGGCGGGCCGGCGGCGCTTGCCGGCGTGACGTTGCGCACGCTGCCGGGCGAGAAGGGCATGTTCACGCCGGACCAGGTGCGCGCGGCGCTGCGCACCCGTGCGCCCCACACCCAGTATTCCAGGCTGGTCTCGGTGGAAAATACCACCAATGCGGGTGGTGGGGCGGTTTGGGATGTGGGTGCGCTCGATGCGGTCGCCGCCGTCGCCCACGAGAACGGATTGTCAACGCACATGGACGGCGCCCGGTTGATGAATGCCGTGGTGGCCTCGGGCAGGCCGGCGGCCGATTTCGCGCGCGGCTACGACTCGGCCTGGATCGACATGAGCAAGGGGCTCGGGGCGCCCGTGGGAGGCGTCCTGGCCGGTTCACGGGAATTCATGGCGGAAGCGCTGCGGTTCAAGCACCAGTTCGGCGGCGCCATGCGCCAGGCCGGCATCATCGCCGCCGCCGGAATCTATGCCCTGGAGCACAACGTGGGCCGCCTCGCCGAAGACCACGCCAACGCCCGCCGATTCGCGCGCCTGATCGCCCAGGTCGATGGCATAGACGTCGATGCCGATGCCGTCGAGACCAACATGGTCTTCTTCGATGTCTCGCGTACCGGGCTCGGGGCGCCGGAGGTCCAAGCACGACTGTTGGCCCAGGGCGTGCGGATCGGCGCGGTCAGCGACCGCCGCATGCGCGCCGTCACTCACCTCGATGTGGATGCGGCGGGCGTGGAGGAAGCCGCCCGGGCGCTCGCCCGGATCGCGGAAACCTGATGGTGCGCGTGCCGGGGCGCCACTGAAATGCGCACGAAGCATGCCATGGCGTTCATACTCGTCACGGTGCTGCTCGACTCCATCGGCTTCGGCATCATTCTTCCCGTGTTGCCGGGGCTCATCATGGATGTCACCGGCGAGCCCCTGGCGAACGCCGCCCGGTACGGCGGCTGGCTGCTGTTCGTCTACGCCGTTACCCAGTTCTTCAGCGCGCCCGTGCTCGGCAATCTCTCGGACCGGTTCGGCCGCCGCCCGGTTCTGTTGCTGTCGCTCTTCGCCATGGGCTGCGATTACCTGTTGATGGGATGGGCGCCGACGCTGGGCTGGCTGTTCCTCGGCCGGTTGATCGCCGGCATATCCGCATCGACATACGGCATTGCGAACGCCTTTATTGCCGACACCTTCGCGCCGGAGGACCGGGCCAGGAATTTCGCTTTGCTGGGCGCGGCTTTCGGCGTGGGATTCATCGTGGGCCCGGTGATCGGCGGCCTGCTGGGCGAATTCGGCCCGCGTGCGCCGTTCTACGCGGCCGCTGGCCTGGCGTTCACCAACGTCGTCTACGGTTTCCTGGTGCTGCCGGAGTCCCTGAAAAAGGCAAACCGCCGCGCCTTCGACTGGAAGCGGGCCAATCCCCTGGGAACGTTCAACCAGCTATGGCGCTACCCGGTCGTGCTGGGCCTCGTGTTCGCCTACTTCTTCTACATGATGGGCCATCACTCGCTGCCCAGCGTCTGGTCTTACTTCGCCATCGAGAAGTTCGCCTGGTCATCGCGGGACATCGGATTTTCCCTGGGCGCCGTCGGCGTGTGCATGATCGTCGTCCAGGCCTGGCTCATCCGGTACGTTCTCGACCGCTTCGGCACCGGGCGGACCGCTTACATCGGGCTGGTCGCCACCATCCTCTCCTTCGTGGGTTATGCCCTGGTGCCGTACGGCTGGATGATCTACGGCGTCATCGTTCTGGGCGCCGCCCAGGGCTTCGTGGCGCCTTCCGTACAGGCGCTCATGTCCGGCCGCATTCCGCCCGATGCCCAGGGCGAACTCCAGGGCGCGCTGGCCAGCGTGAGCAGCCTGGTTTCGATCCTCTCACCGCCGTTCATGACCCAGACCTTCGCTTACTTCAGCGCCGGCGGCGCACCCCTGTACTTTCCCGGTGCGCCGTTCATCGCGGCAGCGCTGTTCACGCTGCTTGGCCTGTTCGCCTTCATGCGGGCGCTGGTCGGCGTCGCGAAACCCGAGGTCAGCGGGCGCTGAGCCCGGTGGTAACATCGCCACTCAAGGAGGTAACGCCATGGCTGAAGAAGTGCCCGAACTCACGAAAGATGCGGAAACAAGTGAACCTGCGTTGGGGGGCATGCTGATTCGTGACGGAGCCGCCGTCGTCGGGCTGCTCGCCCTCTGGGGCGGTGCGGAAGCGTGGGCGGCGAACACGCCGCTCGTCCTGGCCCTCTTCACCGCCGTGGGTGCGAGCCTGGTGGCAGGCTGGTCAATCGGCGGGCTCTTTCACGAGTGGGGCCACTACGCCGGCGCCAGGCTCGCCCGTGCCGCCGCCCCAAGGATCAAGGTTCAGGGCCTGTCGTTCTTCCGCTACACCTTCAATCTCGAAAAGAACAGCCTCCGCCAGTTCACGGCCATGAGCATCGGCGGCAACGTGGCGCACTGGGCGGCCGTGGCTGCCGCTGTCATGCTCGTACCGATGACGACCCTGGGGCAGGTCACCTTCGTCAGCTCCACCGTCGCTTTCGCGGTGTTCGCCAGTGTCATCGAGTGGCCGATCATCGCGCGCACCGCCAGCGGCCGCGTACGGCCCATCGAGGCGTTCGCCCATCTCGACCGGGCCTTTCTCCGGCGCCACTACGTGATCGGGGGAATCGGGGGATTGCTTTTCCTGGCTTTCGCCTAGCCCGCACGGTCGTTGCGCCAGGGATGCGGCATGCCGATAAGGCCATGGGCGGCGCTATCCGCGTTATGGCCGGTAGTGCCGGGGTCCGTTGCCGCCATCCGGAAGGGCGGTAACGAAGCTCCTGGATCGCCCGGTGCAATGGACCAGGCGCCCCCCTCGTACGCGTTGGCGCGGTTGGCAGGTCAGATTATCGACAGGATCCTGTCGATGGTCCAGAAAGCGGCCAGGGAGCCCATGGCATAGATGAATGCCCGTTCGGCCTGAACGATGCTGCCGGCGATGCGGCGGGCGACCCACAAAAGGACGAGCAGCGCGGCGATGATCACGATCTGGCCGATCTCGATGCCGACGTTGAACAGGAAGAGGGAAAGCGCAAGCTGATCGCGGGGCAGGCCGATGTCGGCCAGCGCCCCGGCGAAGCCGAAGCCGTGCAGCAGGCCGAACATCAGCGCCATGATCCAGGGGCGTCCCCGGGTCAGGGCGGAGCGGCTCTCCTCGGGCATGACCAGTTCCCGGGCGAGGAACAGGATGGACAGGGCGATGACCGCTTCCACCGGCCCCTGCGGCAGCCGCACCAGTTCGAGCACCGACAGCGCCAGCGTGATGCTGTGGGCCAGAGTGAAGGCGGTGATGGTCTTCAGGAGCGCCCACCGGTTGGGAATGAAAAGCACGAGCCCGATGACGAACAACACATGATCGATGCCGAACACGAGGTGTTCGACACCGAGTGTCAGATAGGCGGCCACCTGCGGGCTTGGATCGCTGAGGCCCAGCGACGGCGAGTCGGGCCGGAGCAGGTGAGTGGATTTCTCCCCGTCGCCACGGCTGATCTCCACCATCACGTCGGTAATGGTGCGTGACAGGCCGCTGATGTGAATGGCCCCTTCCTCGAGCGGGCACTCAATGGTCCAGCTCTGTAACAGCGCACTACCCGTCACCTCGCGCACGACCGGCGACACCGGTAAGCACTCGTCAGGAAAGATCGGGTCGATCGGCAAACGCCGGTCCTGCAGCACGGGCTGCTTCCATAGCACGGCAAAAACGCCGGGATCGGTCTCCGAGACCTGCAGGTAGGCGGGGCGAACCTCATGCGCAAACCCCGACGTCGCCGCCAGGACCCCAAATACCAGCGCCGCAAGAGCGCGAACAACGATCGGAGCGCTCAAGGACGGCGCACCTCGTAGCGTTCCAGCAGATTCTCGGTGTAGGCCTCGTTCGCCCGTTCCCGCCGTTCGAGATTCAGGTCGTTGGCCACTTGGTTCGCCACCTCGCCATACGGTGGCAGAACCTCCGGCAGCCGTTGCTCGAGTTTCACCAGGTGCCAGCCGTAGGCGGAACATATCGGCCCCTGCCAGCCATCCAGCGGCTCGAGCTCGGCGAGCGCCTCGGCGAAGGCGGTGCCGAACAGGTTGCCGATTTCCCGAACCGAGCGCGCCGCATAGGATCGCTGCAACATGAACGGGTCGCCGGCGATATCACCGTCCGCCAGGGCGGCGGCGGCGTCGGCATGCGCGTCTTCGCGACGGTCGGTCGAAAAGTATCGGTGGCTGAAACTGTAGCGCGTCGGCCGGCGGTAGCGTTCCACGTTGGCCTCGTAGAAGGCCAGCAGTTCGGTTTCGGCAGGCGGCTGGCCGGTGGCGATGTCCTCGGTCAGGAACCTGAGTTTCTGCACGAGCCGGCGCCGCACGATGATGTCGCCTTCGTCGAGGGAAAGGCGCTTTGCCTCCCGGAAATAGGCTTCCTCGCGAATGAACTGCTCGATCAGTCCGTCGAGTTCCCGCGGGGTCGGCGGACGCCCCATCTGCGCCTGCCACTGGTCGCCGAGCCGGTTGAGGTCCGGCTCGCCCACCTCGATCAGGTCGTCGCCGCCGCTACCGGAGCCGAGTGCGGCGACCCAGAAGATCACGACGCCGAGGGCCAGGAAGAGCACCAGCGGATCTTTCAGAATTTTTTTCATCGCCGAATGGTACCCCAGCGCCGGTTCCCATTGCCGCCGGCGCCCTGAATACGGTAAAAGAACCGCTCCTGAATTGCCGGGGGAAGCGATGAGTTACGAGACCCTGATCTACGAGGTGGCCGACAACGTTGCCACCATCACCTTCAATACGCCGAAATCGGCGAACGCCCTCAGTCCCCTCGGGGCCAGGGAATTCCGGGCGGTTGCCGAGGCGGCCGACGACGATACGAACGTGCGAACCGTAGTCATGACAGGCGCGGGAAGGATGTTCAGCGCGGGCGGCGATCTGAGTTCTTTCGCGAAAGCGGGCGGCGGCGCGCGCAAGCTGATCATGGAGATGGCGGGGGACCTGCACATGGGGCTCTCCAGGCTCGGCAGGACCAGCGCGCCGGTCATCGGGGCGATCAACGGCACCGCGGCCGGCGCCGGGCTGAGCCTGGTGATGGCGTGCGACCTCGCCATAGCCGCCGAGTCGGCCGTGTTCACCATGGCCTATACCAAGGCGGGCCTGACCCCGGACGGCAGTTCCACCTACTACATGCCGCGCAAGATCGGCGATCGGCGGGCGCGGGAACTGATGCTGACCAACCGGGTGCTGAGCAGCGCGGAAGCGCTCGAATGGGGGGTCGTCAACGAGGTGGTTGCGGACGACGAAGTGCTGCCGCGCGCCCACGCACTGGCGCAAAAGCTCGCGACGGGCCCGACCGCAGCGTTCGGCGGCGTCAAGACGCTGTTGAACGGCACCTTCGACCAGACCCTCGAATCCCAGATGGAACTCGAGGCCAGAACCATAGGCGACCTGGTGCTCGGCGCCGACGGCCAGGAGGGCATTCATGCCTTTCTGGAAAAACGCAGACCAACGTTCAAGGGAGAGTGAGGCCATGCAACCGGTACAAATGGCGAAGAAGAAGACGGTCAAGGTCCTCGGCAAGAGAATCGCCTACGTCGAGATGGGTGCCGGCGAGCCCATCGTCTTTCTGCACGGCAACCCCACCTCCTCCTATCTCTGGCGCAACGTCATGCCCCGGGTGATCGACCTCGGGCGCTGCATCGCATTCGACCTCGCCGGCATGGGCGATTCCGAGAAGCTCGACGAATCCGGGCCGGACCGTTACACCTTCGCCGAACACAGCGCCTACCTCGATGCCGCGATGGATGCGCTGGGCATCGAGGAACGCGTCGCGCTGGTCGTCCACGATTGGGGCTCGGCGCTCGGCTTTCACTGGGCCAATCGCAACCGCAATGCGGTGCGCGGCATCTGTTACATGGAGGCGATCGTGCGGCCGGTTACCTGGGACGAGTTTCCGGAAAGCGCCAGGGGCGTGTTCCAGGGTTTCCGATCGCCGGCGGGCGAAAACATGGTGCTGGAGAAGAATCTCTTCGTCGAGGCCGTGCTGCCGGGGTCGATACTGCGCAAGTTGTCCGACGAAGAAATGGACGAGTACCGCAGGCCTTTTGCCGAGCCCGGTGAAAGCCGGCGGCCGACGCTCACCTGGCCCAGGCAGATTCCCATCGACGGCGAGCCGGCGGATGTGGTCGCTATTGCAGAGGACTATGCCGACTGGCTCTCCCGATCCGATGTTCCCAAGCTCTTCGTCAATGGCGAACCGGGCGCGCTCATCACCGGCGCCACCCGGGAGTTCTGCCGTTCATGGCCGAACCAGACGGAGATAACGGTGCAAGGCAGCCATTTCGTCCAGGAGGATTCCCCGGCCGAGATCGGCGAAGCGATCAGGAACTGGTTGCCGTCGCTGTA
>CAZWZH010000187.1:0-19797 GCA_964638775.1 uncultured Pseudomonadales bacterium | reverse complement strand
GTCAATCGGTTTGCAACGTTCAGCAGGCCCACCGTTTACCTGTACGATCTTGAAACCGACCCGGGCGAATCGAGAGATCTGTATCATCAACGGCAAGGTCTCGCCGACCGCCTGCACCGTGAACTCATCGAGTGGGAAGCGTCCGTCGCCGAGACCGATCCGCCAGCCCGACGAAGCCGCTCCGCGAACCCTCGGTGAAACAGATCGCATCCAGCCCCGCCCGTTCTCGTCAATCTGCCGCTGTATCGGGATGTTCTGGCCGCGCGGCGCGCTTCGCACCCCGTGCCTGTGGCTGGTCAACGCCTGTGGCTAGTCAACGCCTGTGGCTGGTCAATGGGTGACCAACTCCGTCGCGATGCGCTCCGCGAGCAGGTTCGACAGCCGGAATTGCTCTTCGGTTCCGCGGTCCGCAAGCAGTTCATCCAGGTCGTCGCGACCCAAAGAGGGAAATACACAACTCTCGTCGGCCTTCACGAACCCCTGGTGCAGGGAGGCATTGGGAATCCAGATTGACGCGCCGTCTTTGGCGCTCCAGATCCAGGCTTCGCGGACGCCCATGCGAAAGTACGGTGCGAGCTTGTGGTTTGTGAGACGGTCGAACAGGTGGCGCGGCTACGGAGCCTGGCCGGCCTCAAGGCAAGGGAATCGGGTTCATGCGCATCGGCACGTCGTACCCGCGCTGCACCGCAGGCCGTGCGGCAATGTCCGCGTACCAGCGCTTGAGGCTCGGGTAGTCGGCCCAATCAATGCCCTGCCACTCATAGCGCGAAACCCACGGCCAGGTCGCCATATCGGCTATCGAATAGGTGCCTGAGAGGAATCCCCGCTGTGCGATGCGCCGGTCCAGCACAGTGTACAACCGCCTGGCTTCAGCCGCGCAGTGTTCTTCCGCAAAGGGGGCGTTGCCGGGGTGGTAATGGAGGTAGTGATGCGCCTCGCCGAGCATGGGGGCGACACCGCTGGTCTGCAGCATCAGCCATTCGACGGTTTCCCAACGGTCGTCGCCCCGGAAACGCTGATGGCGCTCCGCGAGCCAGAGGAGGATGGCGGCCGATTCCATCAGCGTGCGCCCCGAATCCCGGTCGACGATTGCCGGAATCTTGTTGTTCGGGCTGATCTTCAGGAAGTCCGGGTGGAACTGTTCGCCTTCGCCGATATTCACCGGATGCACTTCGTAGTCGCAACCGAATTCTTCCAGGGCGATGGATGCCACCCGGCCGTTGGCCGTGTGCCAGGTGTAAAGGTCGATCATCGCGGCTTGCTCCCTTGTCCGCCGACAGGAGGAACCGGCAGTGTAACGGGGCGCCGAACCCGATGTCGTTTGCTGAGGGCTTAGGTTCAGCGCTGCGTCTACATGAAAATCATCCGCGGGAGCGGCCCGGGATCAAGGAGACTGCACATGAAACTCGAGGGACGAACGAACCCTCGCGCCTTCCCCCATGGCGGGCGCGAACGATTTCTATCCGTCGTGCGCAACGCATTGCTCACGCCCGCCGCCGCGTTGCTCGCATTGCCCGGCCTTTACCTGGCGCCGGCCGTGTCGCTGTCCGCCGAAGAGGCCGACGCCGGCCTGGTGGAGGAGATCCTGGTCACCGCCCGTCACCGGGAGCAGGATGTGCAGGATGTCGGCGTTTCCGTCAGAGCCTTCAGCCAGGACGATATCGATCAACTCGGCATCTCCGACCTGAGCGGCCTGACCCGGTTCACCCCGAGCCTGAACATCCAGGAACGCGGGCCGAACCGCAACGAGATGAACATTCGCGGGGTGACCAACTTCCTGGTCACCCAGGACCTGGTGCCCTCCTCCCGCCCGGTGGGTATCTATCTCGACGACACCCCCGTCAATACCCTGGGCGGCTCCCAGTTCGATCTGCGCTATTTCGACCTGCAACGCATCGAAATCCTGCGTGGACCCCAGGGAACCCTGTTCGGCGAGGGGTCGAGCGCGGGCGCCGTGCGCTATTTCACCGAGAACCCGAACCTCACGGAGTTCGAGGGTCGATTCGAACTCGAGCACGCCACCGTGGGCCAGGGCGGTTCCGATGTCGGCGCCCGGGCTGCGGTTTCCCTGCCGCTCGTCGAGGACAGGCTGGCGGTGCGGCTCTCCGGCGGGCGCTTCGCGGTGCCCGGTTACCTGGATGTCATCGAGGGAGACCACGATGTCAACGACCTTGAAGCCATGATGGTCCGCGCCGTGGTGCTTGCCGAACCCAACGATCGCCTGAGCGCCCGGTTCATGATCCAGTACGACGATTCCAAAGTCGGCTCGCTCGGCCTGTATACCGGCGAACCCGGCGACCGCAAGACCAATCTGCCCCAGAGTAACGACCGGATCGACGATGAAGTCCTGGTCACCAATCTCAAGCTCGACTGGTCCATCGGCCAGTTCGTCGCGACCTCGGTGACCAGTTACTTCGACCGGGACCGGCAGCGCGCGGTCTACGACCAGATCTATTCGGCCGTGGGCTCGCTGGCGTCCATTCCCTTCTTCGGCTTCAAGGACAACTCGTTCATCAAGGACCAGATCACCTACGAACAGTTCAGCCAGGAAGTACGGCTCGTCTCCCAGTTCAACGGTCCCTTCCAGTTCACGGCCGGCGTTTTTTACCGCGACTTCGAATTCACGACGGGCGGCATCGACGTGACCAGCAACGTCTATCCCCTGTTGGGCTTCCCAAGCAACAATCAGACGGAGATCCTGGATGCACTCGGGTTGCCGACGCCGGATCCTGTGATCGTCAATGAGGGCGAACAGTTTTCCGCGTTTCTCGAAGTCGAGTACCTGCTGGCCGAGCGGCTGAAGCTGATCGTCGGCGCACGCAGCCACAACGAGAAACTCGATGTCGCCTCACCGTCGGCGGGGCTCTTCCTGGGCTTCACACCGCTGTTGCTGCCCGCCGTATCCGAAAACGTCGACATCGACGTGATCCTGCCCAAGGCGGCCCTGGAATTCTCCATGACCGACGATGTCCTGTTGTACGGCCAGTTCGCCTCCGGCGCCCGCAACGGCAACATCAATTCCACCGCTACCCTGGGCAGCATGGAACTGTTCGCCCCGGGTTCCAGCGAGGGGCTTGCGGGCTACGGCGACGACCGGACCAATACCTTTGAAGCCGGCATCAAGTCCCGCTTCGCCGATGGCCGGGTGACGTTCAACCTCAGCGCCTACTACACCGACTACAAGGACCTGCAGGTGGTGGTGGCCACGCCGCCGCTGGGCTTTGGCCTGCTTCTGAACGCGAGCAAGGCGGTTTCCAAGGGCGCCGAATTCGACCTGTACGCCGAGCCGGTCGACAACCTGTCCCTGTTCCTCGGCGCCAGCTATACCAAGGCCGAACTCGACGACGAGCTGGTGGTCAACCGGATCACCGGGCAAACCCTGGAAAAAGGCACGGCTCTGCCCTTCGCACCCGAATTCACGCTTACCGGGGGCGGCGAAGTACGGTGGCCCCTGGCGGCCGGCAGAACGCTCTACCTTAACGCCACGTTCTCGCACACCGGCAAGTACCGCAATGGTCTCGGGGGCGCCTCGACGGAGTCGGAGGACTTCACCGTATTCGGCGCCGGGGCGGGCCTGCGGACGGAGAGCTGGTCGCTCGACGTGCGCGCATCGAACCTGACGGACAAGAAACACTCGGTGGCGAGCAACTTCTTCGACGCCTTCGTCATCGCCAACCTGGGCTCGATTCCGCCGGGAATCACCTTCAACGAAAACTTCATGCTGCAACCAAGGATGATTCGGGCAACGCTGCGCTTCAATCTCTGAACCGCGCGTTTCGGTTACCCTGAGGTCACAGCGTGGCGTCGACGTCCGCACCCGGTTGCGAAACAGACGATGCGCCGAGGACGTGGCTCTCCACCACGGCCAGGCGCGCGCTGATGAGGGCCTGACCCTCCTCCAGTTTGTCGATCCTGGCGCACAGGCGGTTGTCGAGTGCCTTGATCTCGGTGCGAAGGCCGGTTTCGAGATTTGCCATTTCGCCGCGCAGGTTCGACTCAAGTCTCGCCATGTCCGCGCGGAGGTTCGACTCAAGGCTCCCCATGTTTCCGCGCAGGTTCCCCATTTCCCCGTGCAGCTTTTCTTCGACGCCTACGATCCTTTCCCGAAGGCTCTGGATGTCGCTTCGGTGCCATCCCGAAACCGTGAGCATGAGTGCGCCGATGGCGACGGCCGAGCCGATGATCGCCCAGAACTCGGAACTGAGGCGGATTCGTGTGTTTTCGCTGGCCATCGCCGACGTGCCATGCCCCCCGACTGCAATTTCTGGACGGTTCCGACACCGGAATCCATTATACCGGCCGCGCGCCGCCGCGGAAGCGCTCCGCCGTACGCTCAATGCGCGAGTTGGCGTAGGACATTGTCGATTCCAGGTCCCGCGAGTCCGGCGGGTTACATCGGTTCGCCGGCGGCGGCGTTCGCAATGGCGAGGGAGTCCTCAAGCCAATCGTGCAGGTACTTCGCATACCCGCGGTCGACATAGAGTTCGAAGGCGTCCGTGCCGGCCGCCACGATGACGGCCGCTATTTGTGCGAGGCGCGTCGGGCGGCAGCCGCCCCTCGAGAAGCTCTGCTCGCGGAAGTCGAGCCCGGAGCCAGCAGCCAGTACCTCGCGGGCTCGCCGGCCCTCGATGCGCAGGACGGAGTATGCCGCGGACTGATCGACCGCGTTGTGGAGCAGGCCGGCAAGTCCGGTTGCGCACCGTTCGATCATCGCCGATGCCGGTTGCCGACGGCCGACCAGCAGCCAGTGATCGGGGCCGAGCCACAGGCTTTGCGGATCTTCGCCGGCGGTACAGAGCGGCGGCGCCAGGTCGAGGCGGCGGACCGCATCGCCGGCGGCCTGACGCGAGACCCGGAGCGAGACGAGCGAGCGGGCCGGCGCCGCCTCGATGCGGATGTCGAACCGGTCAGGCACGCATCCGCTCCCCGGAAGGGTCGTAGAAGCAGGGATCGACGATTCGCACCGGCGTGTTGCGGCCGTTGTCGTAGACCAGCACCTCTTCGCCCTTGCGGCCGAAACCTCCCTCGATAAGGCCGATGCCGATGGTCCTGCCCAGGGTGGGGCTGTGGCAGGCGCTGGTGACGAAACCCTCGCTTCGCCTTGTGCCGTTGCCCACCGCAACGAAGTGGGCGCCCGCCGGGACGCTCGCGTTCGCATCGAGGGGTTCGAAGCCCACCAGTTGGCGCCGGTCCGCCCTCCGGTCGTTCGGCCGGGCAAGCGACCGCGCACCGATGAAGTCGCGCCGCTTCCTGTCGACCACGGCGCCGAACCCGATATCCAGGGGATTCGTCGTGCCGTCGGTATCGACACCGACATGCACGAAGCCCTTCTCGGTGCGCAGCACCATCAGCGCCTCGACGCCGATCGGCACCAGCTCGTCAGGTCCGGCCGCCGCACTGAGCCGTTCGAAGATCGCTACCGCATGGTTCGACGGAACGCTGAGCTCATAGCTCCGCTCGCCGGAAAAGCTCACGCGCTGCAGGCGGTACGGCATGCCGTCGGCGAGTCGTCCCTGGGCAAAGCTCATGTGCGGGAAGCCGGCGGTCGACAGGTCGATCAATCCCGGCAGCGATTGCAGAACGCCGCGTGCATGCGGGCCGGCGAGGGTTGCCACCGCCCACTGGGGCGTCACGTTGCTCTGTACTACCTGCATGTCGAAAAACTCGCACTGATGCCATTCCTCGAGCCAGGCGCAGATGCGTTCCGCGTTGCCTGACGTGGTGTTGACCAGGAAATGGTCATCGGCGATGCGGACGAATACGCCATCGTCAATAACGATGCCGTTCTCGTTGAGCATCAGGCCGTAGCGCACCCGTCCCGGTTTCAGGGTCAGTACGTTGTTGACGTAGATGCGGTCGAGGAATGCGGCCGCATCCGGACCCTTGACTTCGATCTTGCCGAGCGGCGAACCGTCGAAGAGTCCCACGGATTGCCGCACGGCGAGTACTTCACGGGCAATCGCCGCCTCCCGGTCGGGCCCGTAACAGGCCGGCCGTTTCCAACTCCCGTAGTCATCGAACACGGCGCCCTCGGCCGCATGCCAGTCGTGCGCGGCCAACCGCTTCGGCGGGCTGTAGAAGTCGCCGCGCCGGTTGCCCGCGATCGCACCGATCGTCACCGGCGTGAACTGCGGCCGGCTCGTGGTGGTGCCCACCTGCCCCGGCGTCCTCCCGGTCAGTTGCCCGAGCACGGTCAATGCGCCGAGATTGCTCGTCTTGCCCTGGTCCACCGCCATGCCGGCCGTGGTGTAGCGCTTCAGGTGCTCGACCGACACATAGTTTTCGCGCACGGCAAGCTCGATATCGGCAACCGTCACATCGTTCTGGAAATCCAGCCATTGGCGGCCGGTGGGCACCGGGGCGGCCGCGCACGGCCGGACCGCTGAACCACCCCGCCCAGGATAGCTGCCGCTCGCGGCCCCCACCGCTTCCCAACCCTCGGGATCCCCATCCGGTACGAAGCAGTGCAGCGATGCGTCGTAACGGAGCTTGCCGCCCGCGTGCGAGTAAAGTTGCGTCGTCGGGTTCAGTCCCCCGGACATGCCGATAGCGTCGCATTCCACTTGCCGGACAAGGCCGTTGGCGGAGGCGAAGCGCAAGGCCTGCACACCGAACGATCCCCTCGCCGTCAGCGGCGTCGCCCCACGATGTACGGCAATGCCCCGCTCCTCAGCCGCCCCGAGCAACCCCGGCGCCACGTCGCTGCGCGTATCGACGATCGCGCACACCGCCGTTCCGGCATCGTGCACGGCCAGGAGCGAGCGCCACCCGGAATCGTTGTTCAGTACCCCGGCAACGCGCCGGCCGCAATGCACGGCAAAGCGGGTGGCGTACTTCCGGACGGCGCCGGCCAGCATGATGCCCGGCAGGTCGTTGTTGCCGAACAGCATCGGCTGTTCGATGGCCCCGGTGGCCAGCACGACGCGCCGTGCGCGCACTTTCCAGAAGCTCTCCACCGCGCCGCCGTGCCGATAGGCCGCGCTCCTGTCGTGAATCGTCAGCAGGTTGTGGTCGTAAGCGCCGGCGACGGTGGCATTGGCCATCAGGCGCACGTTGTCCATCCCGGCGAGTTCGGCAAGGGCCGCTGCCAGCCATTGATCCGAACCGGCGCCGTCGATCTGCATCGGGTCGTGGAGCAGGGAACCGCCGGGTTCCGTGTCCTGTTCGGCCAGCAGCACGTCCTCGCCCCGGCGGGCGGCTTCGAGCGCGGCCCCGATGCCGGAGGGGCCGGAACCCACGACGAGCACGTCGCAATGGCCGTTCAGGTGCCGGTAGGCTGTGCCGTCGGTGCCGCCCGGCAGGCGCCCGAGGCCGCCGGCGCGGCGCACCTCCCATTCGTAACCACGCAAGTACGGCCAACTGAACATCTTGTAATAGAACCCGGCCCGCCACAGCGCGCGCGTGAAATCGAGCACGCGGCCCAGGTCGAAGCTGACCGACGGAAAACGGTTCTGGGAGCGGGCTTCCAGTCCGTCGAGCAGCGGCATGGCGGTGGCGCGCACCGTCGGGATCATTCCCGAACCCCAGTCCACGCTCAGGAGCGCATTGGGTTCCTCGATGCCCGCGCTCAGCACGCCGCGGGGGCGGTGTAACTTCATGCTCCGGCCCAGTACCTTCACGCCGTTGGCGAGCAGCGCCGAAGCCAGCGTGTCGCCGGGATGACCAAGATAGCGGCGCCTATCGAAGGTGAACGCGAGAGTACGCCCCCGGTCGATACGGCCGCCGTCGGGCTTGCGGAAGGGCTGAAGCGAACTCATCCGCCCGGCTTTGCTTGCGTTGCGTACGGGCCTTCCGGGGCGGTGCGGGGCTCGCCGGGCCGGTAAACCGCGTGGATCCTGTGCGTAACGGTGTCGCGAACCACGTTGAACCACTGGTTGCAGCCATGGCTGTGACACCAGCGTTCGTGAACGAGCCCTTTCGGGTTGTCCCTGTTGAACAGGTAGTCAGACCAGACATCGTCGCCGACACCGGGTTGCGGTATTTCCCGCTGGACCTCGCCGCCGTAACGGAACTCCGCCTCGTCGCGGTCGCCGCAGAACGGACAGGGAATCCTGAGCATCAGTGCGCCACTCCCGAGGCCGCGCCCTCGTCGATGAGCGCCCCGCTTGCGAACCGGTCCAGGCCGAATTCGGCGATCAGCGGATGCGGGGCGTCGTTGGCGACCGTATGCGCCATGGTCTCCCCGCCCGCCGGGATCGCCTTGTATCCGCCGGTGCCCCAGCCGCCACTGACGTACAGGTTGCGAACCGGCGTAGGTCCCATGATGGGCGTCGTGTCCGGCGTGATGTCCACGATGCCGGCCCATTGCCGCATCAGCCTGAGTCGGCTGAACGCGGGGAACAGCTCGATCAGCGCCGCCAGGTTTTCCTCGAGAAGCGGTACTCCACCCCGCTGGGCATAGCTGTTGTAGGCGTCGGCGCCGCCGCCGACCACGAGTTCGCCGCGGTCGGTCTGGCTGACATACATGTGAATCACCGGCGAGATCACGACGGTGTCCAGGCACGGCTTGAGCGGCTCGCTCACCATCGCCTGCAGCGCCATGCTGGTGACCGGCACGCGAAAACCCGCTTTGGCCGCCAGCACGCTCGTATGGCCCGCCACACAGAGGCAGACCCTGTCCGCACCGATGGAGCCCCGGGTGGTACTCACCCCCGTCACCCGGCCATTGTCGATATCGAACCCGGTCACTTCGCACTGCTGCACGATCGTCACGCCCAGGGCGCTGGCAGCGCGGGCGTAGCCCCAGGCGACCGCATCGTGCCGGGAGATGCCGCCGCGGCGCTGAATGAAGCCGCCGTGCACGGGAAAGCGCGCATCCAGGTTGAGCAGCGGCACCAGCCTGCCGATCTCCGCGGGGGTCATCACCTCGGAGTCGATGCCGTTGATGCGGATGGCGTTCGCCCAGCGCCGCAGGGCTTCCATCTCATGATGACTGTGCGCCAGCGTCAGAATGCCGCGCTGGCTCAGCATGACGTTGAAGTTGAGTTCCCGGCTGAGGCCTTCGTAAAGCTCGAGCGAGCGCTCAAAGAACGCCGCGCTCTGCGGCCAGAAATAGTTGGAGCGCGTGACCTGGGTGTTGCGCCCCGTGTTGCCGCCGCCGAGCCAGCCTTTCTCCAGGACGGCAACATTGGTGATGCCGTGGTTTTTCGCAAGATAGTAGGCGGTGGCCAGGCCATGACCGCCGGCGCCCACGACGACCACGTCGTAGGCCTTCCCCGGATCGGCGGAACGCCAGGCAGGAGGCCAGCCGCGATGGCCGCGCAGTGCCCGCCCGAGAAGACTCGCAAACGAATAACCCCTCACCAATGCTGTTCCTCAACCTGCCGGCAACGCCGAATCTCTTGTTCTCGGACCAAGTCACCAAACGATTGACGCACCGAGACCGGCCAACCTCAATGGATTCCCGGAATCAAATGATGTTCCATGCAAGTCGGCAACCCGGCGCCCCGGGACGAGGACGCGGAAGGGACAAAGCCGAATCTCGGGAAAGAGTTCGCATGCGGGGCTTCCCTTTCGGCGCGTTACGCTCGTTCGATAGCCTTGCGTACGGCAGGGTGACCTGGCCGTGCTCCGAAAGAAAAGCGCCGCATGCAAACTCGCTGCCCGGTGCCGGCGATTGTTTCACAGAAGCAAAACGGATTTCGGCCTCGAATTGAGGTTGAAACCGGAACTTGCGTTTCATAATGCGTCGGAACGCGCATTGGAGTTCATTACATGAAGCGATTGATCCCCCTGTCCGCCCTGGCGCTGATGCTCGCCGTCACGGCGTCTGCAACCTCAGCCGAAGCGGGCCAGGCCATCGCCCACGACGGCTCGTCGATCTACTTCGAAGTCCACGGCAGCGGGGATGAGTTCCTCTTCCTCGGGCCTGGTACCGCGGCGCCGCGGGCCATGCCCACCGCTCCCGGGCAGCCGCCGCCGATCGCGGAAGTGGCCGAGATGTTCGCCGGCATCAAACAGGCCTATATCGACACCCTGGGCCCGAAGTTCCGGCTGATCTTCATCGAGTATCCGGGCAGCGAACCAAAGCTGTATACCCTGACCCCGTCGGCGGTGGCGCGTGACTACCTGGCGATCGCGGATGCGGCCGGCGCACGGAAATTCGCTTACGCGGGCTTCTCCTGGGGCTGCGTCACCGGCCTGCAACTGGCCCTGCGCACCGACCGGATGACGGCGCTGGTCTGCGGCGGATTCCCGGTGATGGACGGCATCTACGAAGACATGCTCACGACCGCCCGCACCATGGCCAGAGGCCCTGCGACCATCTATGGCCTGGAGTCCGATTCACCGGAAAACGGCCGGCAGTTCCTGACCTACTACGAGGGGCTCCAGAGCTTCGACGACCGCTCGGTCCAGGGCGCCCTAGACATGCCGCGGCTGAACTGGATCGGCGATCAGGACCTGCCCACGCTGAACGGCAAGCCGCTCACCCACATGGGCCAGGTGATCATCCGCAACCGCGCGGAACTCGAAGCCGCGGGTTGGGATGTCAGGATCATTCCCGGCAAGAATCACCTCGACGGCGCTGCGCCCGACGTCCAGGTCCCGCTGATCGACGAGTGGTTGTCGAAGATGGACCGACTATGGAACAACCCGTGAACGTACCCGTCCTCGACGGTGAATGCGTCTATCGATCCCTGGACATGTCGGCCTGCATAGACCTGATGGCCGCCACCCAGGGTGCCGTCAGCCGCGGCGACATCCGGTTGCCGCCGCGCTCGGTGCTCCAGGTTGCGGACAGCGCTGGCTATTTCTTTGCGATGCCCGGCGAACTCGGCGCCAACGAGGTGCTCGGGGCCAAACTGGTCACCCTTTTCCCGGAAAACCCGGACCGCGGCATACCGACCGTGCAGGGCTACATTCTTCTCTTCGACAGCACCGACGGTTCGCCTCTTGCGTTGGTGGAGGCGGCCTCCGTTACCGCCCTGCGCACCGCCGCCGCGAGCGGCGCCGCCACCCGGCTGTTGGCGCGGGAAGATGCCTCGGTCGTTGCCATGCTCGGTTGCGGCGTGCTGGCGGAAACGCACCTCCAGGCCATGCTCGCGATTCGTCCCGTGCAGGACGTGCGGATTTGGGGCAGGAACCTTGAGAAGGCCACGGCGTTCGCCGAACGCCATGCGGACAAGGGCGGCGCGCGGGTACAGGCGGTAGCCGAGGCCGCGGAGGCCGTGGCCGATGCCCACCTGGTCTGCACGGTCACCGGCAGCTACACGCCCATTCTCCAGGGCGAATGGCTGACACCGGGAGTGCACGTCAACCTGGTGGGCGCCCACAACCCCGCCACCCGGGAAGCCGACGGCGTTGTCCTCGAGCGGGGCCGCGTCTACACGGAAGTCACCGAATTCGCCCTCGCCGAAGCCGGCGACCTGCTGCTCGCCATCGAGGAGGGACACTTTGCCCAATCCGACATAGTCGGCGAGATAGGCGCCGCAATCGACGGAGAAGTCCCCGGGCGAACGGATGAAAACGAGATAACCGTCTACAAGAGCCTGGGCAACACCGCCCAGGACCTCGCCGCCGCAAACTTCGTCTACAGCCGAGCGACCCAACGAACCGCAGGCTGACGCCAAGCCCCGTCGGCAGGCGCTTGAGAACGCCCACTCCATCGCTCAGGGGCGCTACCCCAACGTGCGTCGCCCGGGGTGCCAACGTTTGCCAAGGCTGCAGAAACCGTCCAGTCCATCCACGCAATGGATCGGATGCCCGGTTCCGGATCCGAGCACACCTGGCGCACCAGCCTGCGTGACTACGTCCTGCCGCGTATCGGAAACATGCGCGTGGACTCAACGACCACCGACAACGTGATGACCGTGTTGTTGCCGATCTGATCGACCAAGCGTGACATCGCCCGCCGCTAAAGGCACCGCATCGGTGCGGGCACAAAGTGGACGGTAACCCAGGGCCGCCGCGCCGGGTGGACAATCCCACTATAGACGCAATCTGATACTTGGTCAGAGCGCGGTCCGTTGCATAAACCTTCATCAACAGGTTAGGTTTCAACTTAGACACCGAGCTGAAATCCAAAGTGCCCACACGCGAGTACATCATTGACGAGATTCGGCGAGTTGCCAACAAGGTCGGACGCCCACCAGGTCGTCAAATGTTCGAGAAGGAGACCGGCATCCGAATGCAAGAGTGGTACGGCGTCCACTTCCGAAGTTGGGGCGACGCCCTAACAGAGGCAGGATTTGAGCCCAATGAAAAGCAGGGAAGGCTCTCTTCCGAAATGATACTCCGGAAGTTCGCCGAGGCCGTCCGACACTTTGGACGCATTCCTGCCAATGTCGACATTCGTATGTACTCGCGCGAACGAAACGACTTTCCGGGCCACACGACTTTCTTCAACCATTTTGGAAACAAGACAAATCTTCTCGCCGCACTAAGGGATTGGGTTCGAAAGAACGACGAGTTTTCCGACCTAGTTGCGTTGCTCCCTGATCCCAAGAGAACCGAATCTCCATCTCCGCCAACAGAGGGCTTCGTCTACCTCCTTAAATCCGGCAGCTACTACAAGATCGGCCGCAGTAAGGAAATTGAACGAAAAATGAAAAAGATCCGCGTCTCGTTGCCCGAGGAGGTCTCTCTCGAGCACGTGATTCGATCAGACGACCCACCCGGTATTGAGGCGTATTGGCATCGCAGGTTTTCGGAGCGGCGAGCAAGGGGGGAATGGTTCCAATTAACCGTCGCCGACCTCCGAGCATTCAAGCGGCGCAAATTCCAGTAGAACCGACTCAGGCAAGCCCCGTCAGCGCATTGGCGACACTGGTTCCACGTGCGCGACGGACTCTGGATGTACTCCTTCTCCTGATAAACAACGGCCAAACAGCTGCCGAAATCGTTCATGTTGCCGCGGATTGTGTTGCTTGCGGACAAGTACCCGCCATCGCTGTCGGCTGGCTGCAGCCCTTGGCACGTTCCCGAGCCCTGCAAAAAGCACCCAGCACCGACCCAAATCTCGCACGAACACCAGCTCCGCAAGAGACGTTTTCGATCACGGTGAAGAGTGATTCGATCCGGAGATTCGGCGCGTGAGGATCGATCCCCGGCGTATGTCTCTGCCCGCCTTGCCGAATCTGGCATTTGCTGAGAGCAGTCAATGCTCTCAATAGCGAGTCGTGAGAAGGACATATAGCCAAATTTCTAGTACAGAGCAGGCCTGCGCGAATGCTTTCATTCATTCGGTCGCGCTTTCGCGGAGTTCACGCGGGGACAGGCTCGGCTGAATCGGCCCTGGTGGTTTACAGGGGTCTGATTGGATTCAAGTTCATACGATAAGCGAGGCGCTCGGCTTACCCTTGTCACATTTCTCTGCAGACCGTCTCCCCGTTCAAATACGCCTCGACGAATCCGCCAAAACTCGGGCTCCGTTGCAGGATGCTGCTCGGATCAAGATTGCGCGCAATCTCCTCAGACACGCGTGAGGTATAAACGCGACGACCGAGCAAATGCTTAAGGTGCAATTTAGGGTTTTCCATGTCGTCCGGCCGTGACGCATCCACCGACCCCAGCGAGCGACCCAGAAGCGCTCTGAGTCCTTCCGAGTCAGCAAAGTACCATGCTTCCAAGTGACGTCTAGCATAGGCACAAAGCACATCCGCCCGAATGGCGCGAAGCCGCCCCGGCAACGCTTCCTCAAATGGTTTCAGCAGCGATGTCGGATCGCCATGATCGACATCAACAAGAATGACGAACTTGTCAGGTGGTTCGTGCATGCTCGAAAACCACGACGCCTTGATCAGCTTTTCTCCCATATCTGGATTCAGTGGCAGATTTCGAGGGGGGACACGCACGTCGACCAACTCGACATCATTGGCTTCAAATTGCCTGACCAGATGTGGTAAGGACCTTCTCTCCGTCTCCCCTGAAGCAACAACAACAACTCGTTTCACCACTTTAATTCGCCCCGAACCCTTGGGTTTCGTAGAAAGCACCAAGTCCGAAACCAGACTCCCGCAACGCCTCGCGAATACTCACGTTGTCGGCTTGCTCTGCAACACCTGTTGATCCATCTCGACGGCGCCGAATTACTCGAACCGCAGACGGATCATCCAAGTAATCGAGCAACAGTGGAGAGTGGGTCGTTACAACAAACTGAATCCGCTTCTTGAACTGGCGAACGTAGTCTACAAACGACGCAACAGCCGTTGGATGCACATAGTTTTCCGGTTCCTCAATGCCAATAAGATTTGCCTCTGGTTCCGAAAACAGCGCCGTCATAAGAGCGAGCATCCGCAATGTGCCACTGGAAACTCCCATCTGGTTAACTGGAAATTGGAGCCCAGGTTCGCGCTGAACAAAGTAAAATCTATCGTCAGATTCACGAGGCTCAATATCAGTCGGAAGTCCTAGCACATCTTTCGTAGCTTCAACGATATTCCGGAATGTTTCAGGGACGTTCAGATACAGCCCGTGTAACGTCTCGCCCAGATTCCTCCCATATGGATCAAATCTTCGGAAATCCGTGCCTGCCCAATCGCGACGAAGGAGAAATGGGTTCGGATCATAGAAGCCCCACCGTCGTACGAATTCAGCCACTTCCCTTGCCGGAAAAGACGCGTCTGCCGCCGCCGCCACCAGTGCACACATTTTTGGCGCCTGTTTGAGATCCACTCGCCGACCTTCCGCGCCCGACCACCACCAACCCCCACCTTTTCGAGCCTCAAGCAAAGGTTGCTCCGTTGGGGGGGATCCAGGCAACAGCCTGCAAACCTTCTCCTCGATGTGAAACTCATACCCCTCCCGAATCAAGCGTACGGTCCATTCGAATTGGTCGTCGCCATTTTCAAATTCGACGATCAGTTCTGCCTCTTCAGCGGCTTCGCCCTTCCATGCCAAATTCAGAATGCCGCCTCGACCGTGTACGGCGCCGGCAAAGTCGCGATCACTTGCCCCCTCGTGCAGGAATCGCAAAGCGTCGAGCAAATTGCTCTTTCCGGCGGCGTTCGCGCCAATGAACAGGTTGAGTCTGTCCATTTCAACCTTCACGTCCCGCAGGCTTCGATAATGCCTCGCTCGGAGCGTCGCGAGTCTCATACTTGATTCCTCAGACTGTGGCTAACCATGTGCAGTCTACGCCAACGGACCTGCATCTCCCAGGTCGGACGTAGCAACGCAGGACACTGGTCCGCCATCCCGAATCCTCGTCGCAATCCTTCGTTTCCTCCCACGAGGGCCATTGACGCAATTCTCGCCGGTCTGAGTCTTCGGAGTGGGAAACAGCGTGCCGGATGCACGTACCGCATACCTGCTCTCTCGGCGCCCGATCGAAGGAATCATCATGCGCGACGACCGCCGTGACGAAGACCGTTAAGGGCGATACCCCGGCCCCCTGACGAATCGCCCGGGAGTCGCGCCCGTGTGAATGCCGTCCTCGATCACCTGCTCCCCGTTCACGAAGACGTGCCTGACTCCGGTTGAAAGCTGATGGGGTTCGGTCCAGGTGGCGTGGTCAGTCACGGTTGCCGGATCGAAGACGACCACGTCGGCGAAGTGCCCGGTGCGCAGGCGCCCGCGCTCGGCGATGCCGAGGTTGTCCGCCGGCAGCGACGTCAGCTTGCGGACCGCTTCCGGGAGGCTGATCGCCTTGTCTTCCCGCACGTACTTGCCCAGCAGCCGCGCGAAGGTGCCGTAGGTGCGCGGATGGATGCCCCGGTTCAGCAATTCTCCCTCGGGCGCCACCGCCGCGGCATCGGAACCGAAGCTGAGCCAGGGCAGCGCCACCTTCCGCTGCATGTTGTCTTCGCTCATGATGAAATAGATGGCGCCGGCGCCGGCGCTGTCCGCCACAACGAGGTCGACCGCAGCCTCCGCCGCCGTGGTGCCGCGCATGGCCGCGACTTCCGCCAGGGTCATGCCGGCGTATTCCTTCAGGTCCGGCGACTCGAAGTCCGTGAGCAGCACGCCTTCCGGTCCCGCCGCCATCAACAGGTTCTCCCAGGCGCCGGCCGGGTCGCGCATCTCGTCGAGAATGCGGGCTCGCGTCCCTGCGTCACCGAGCCGTTCCAGGAGCCGTTCGGTGCCCCCGTCCGAAGCCCAGGGGGGGATGACGGCGGCGAGGCCCGTCGCACCTGCAATGTAGGTATACATGTCTGCGGTGATGCGCAGGCCCTCGGCCCGGGCAGCTTCGATCATGCCCACCACGGTGTCGAACTTGTCCCAATTCGCCTTGCCCGCAAATTTCAGGTGGTAGATCTCCGCGGGAACCCCGGCTTCGCGCGCAATGGTGATGAGTTCCGAAACCGCCTGCTCGATGTTGTCCCCCTCGCTGCGCATGTGCGAGATGTACATGCCGCCGTACTCGCCCACGACCCTCGCCAGCTCGATGAGCTCCTCCGTGCTCGCGAAGAAAGCCGGCGGGTAGATCAGCGAGCTGCCCAGGCCCATGGCGCCCTCTTCCATGGCCTGCCGGGCCAGGTCGCGCATGGCCTGCATTTCTTCCGCCGTGGGTGCACGGTTTTCCGCCCCCAATTGGTGCATCCGCAGGGTGGTGGCGCCGACAAACGAAGCCACGTTGGGGGAGACACCGCGGTTTTCCAGCCACTGCAGGTATTCGCCCAGGGTCTGCCAGGGCAACGGCTCGCTGTCGTCCAGTCCAAGCACACGCGTAAGCATGTCCGGGGCGCCTGTTTCCGGCACCGGGCCCATGCTGATGCCTTCGCCGAATACCTCCAGGGTCACCCCCTGCACCAGGTCGCTCAAACCCCGGCCGTCATCGATGAGGCTGGTGGGCGCCCAGCTCAGCATGTTGATGAACCCCGGAGATACCGCCAGGTCCGTGGCATCGACGATGCGGTCTGCGGCGGCCCGGCCCAGGTCGCCGATCGCCGTGATACGGTCGCCCGTGATGGCCAGGTCCAGCTTCCTCCCCGGCATGCCACTGCCGTCGTACAGGGTGCCGCCCCGAATTATGAGGTCGTGGCGGGCAACTTCGGCCTGGGCGTCGATCCAGCGCTGGATGCGGCGGTCCAGCACCGTCAGCGGCAGCGAGCCGCCGCTGACCACGTGCACGTGGAAGTCCCGCAGGTCGAACGCCTCTCCCAGCGTGTTCTCCGCGCGCCGGCGTAGTTCGCGGATCTTCAGTTCGCCGTGCTTGTAGGCCGTCGCCTGTCCGGGATAGGTGATGTAGCGGTCGACCTCGGCGATCACGTTGGTGCGGGTCAGCCCGGTGTTGGCCAGCATGAAGTCGATGGCCTGCTCCCGGCTCCAGCCCATGGCGTGCAGGCCGGTGTCCACCACCAGGCGCGCCGCGCGCCACATGTCGTAGATAAGGCGGCCGAAGCGCTCGTAGGGCGTGGTGTAGATGCCCATTTCTTCGCCGAGGTACTCGCTGTAGAGGCCCCAGCCCTCGCCGAAGGCGTGGAAGTAATAGAAGCGGCGCCAGTCCGGCAGATCCCGGTTCTCGCCCTGGAAGGAGATCTGCAGGTGGTGGCCGGGCACCGACTCGTGCAGGCCCAGCGCGGGTAGTTCGTAAAGCGGGCGGCTCGGCAGGTCGTAGAGGTTCACGAAGTACTGCCCCGCGCGCGTGCCGTCCCCGGCGCCGGGCTGGTAGTAGGCGGTGGTGGTCAGCGGCGCGATCTGTTCGGGGATTACGCTGATGCCGTACGGATTGCTCGGCAGCCGCGAGAAGAACCGGGGCAGCCGGGCTTCGATGGTCTTGGCGATCCAGGCGATGCGGTGCAGATAGGACTCTTCGTCGCCGGCGTAGAACTGCGGGTCGGTGCGCAGGAAGGCCAGGAAGTCGGCCAGGTCGCCCTCGAAATCCACCTCGGCCATCACCGCCTGCATCTCCCGGCGGATGCGCCCGACTTCGCGGCGGCCGAGGGCGTGAATGGAGGGGGCGTCCGTATCCAGGCTGGTGTAGTAGCGCAGGGCATGGTCATAGGCTTCCCGCCCGCCCGGCAGCGAGGAGAGGCCCACCGAGGTGCGGCAGGCCGGCTCATAGCTCTCGGCGAAAAAGTCTGCGAAGGCCCGGTAGCCCGGATTGATCACCTCATCGATCACCCGCAGGGCGTCGGCGCGCAACTCCTCGCGCACCGGCGCGGCAATGGACTCGGGCATATCGGCGAACGGCTGCGCGAAGACGCTGGCCTCCGGCGGCTCCGCAACGTAGTTCGCAATGGATTTCCCGTATCCTTCAAGCGACTCGCACGGCTGCGTATAGCCGCTTTCAATCCCTGCGCGCATGAGGTCGAGGTTCTGTTGTGCGAAGGCGCCGAACCCCTTCATGCGCTCCAGCAGGTCCCGGTAGTGCTGCTCCGACGAATAGGGTGTCGCCAGGATCACGTCGGCGAAGCGGCTGTGCCAGCCGCCGAGGGAATTGATGTTGAAGTAGCGGGTATCGAAGTCAAGATTGCGCCGTTCGTGGGCCAGCATCCATTCGAAGGCTTCGAACTGTTCGCGATTGGCCAGGCTCAAGTCTTGCTCGTCGATCTCGCCGAGCCGGGCGATGGTGGCGTCGAGCCCGGCGACCCGGGCCGCGAGCGCTTCCGGGCTGAGGTCGTCGACCCGGTCCCGGTACCGGTTTTCCCCCCAAAGGGTGGCGGCCAGCGGCGCGGCGCGCACCTGGGCTTCCCAGAATTCCTCCATGAGGCCCTCCAGCGCCTCGTCGGCAGGCGAGGCATGCGCCCAGCCGCCGGCCAAGAGTACGATTGCAGGAACGATGCAGCGCCACCGGCCGGTGCGCGAACTGTGTTGTGCGATCATGGTTTCAACCTTGTTGATTGTGGCGCAATCGCCTGTCTGCTTTGGTTCCAGGACGCATTGCCTCCATAGTCGCTCAGTCTACTCCGGCGCCGATTGCCGTTCCGGGCGGATGATCCGGGGTAGATTGACCCTCCGTCGCCCCTTACTCACAATCGGGCCGTCAAGAGAAGCCCTTCCTCGAGGAGACGAGATGAACTCCCGCAAATCCATCCGCAACCTTGCCGGCATACTCCTGGCTTTCGCCGCTTGCGCCGGGCTACCGACTCATTCGGCCGAGCAGCTTCCGGCATCCGGCGAAACCGCGGACGAATCCAAACCGATGCTGGTCGAGCCGGAGCCCGGGCCACAGGCACCGCCTGCTTCGTTCGAGCCCTATCTGGACGGGGTGATGAGCGCCGTTTTTGAGAATTACGATCTGGTGGGAGCGGTATTTTCCCTCGTCTACGACGGGCAGCCCGCATTTTCCAAGGGCTACGGCTATGCGGACCTGGCATCGCGCACACCGGCGGACCCGGCCGTGCACCTCTTCCGCCCGGGTTCTGCCTCCAAGCTCTTCACCTGGACGGGCGTCATGCAACTCTACGAGCAGGGCAAGGTAGCGCTCGATGCGCCGATCGCCGAGTACGTCGATCAGTTCCCGATGCCTGGCGGCTACGGCGACATTACGCTGGAGCACGCACTCACCCACACACCGGGGCTCGAGGACGGGGGCCTGGGCTACCTCTTCGCCGCCTCGCCCGACGACCTGGTGCCCCTGGCGGAGTCGCTGGCACGCTATGCGCCGACCCAGCAATGGCCGCCGGGCACGGTGGCCGCCTATTCGAACTGGACCACGGCGCTGGCCGGCCTGGTAGTGGCCAACGTCTCGGGCATGACCTTCGAAGAGTACGTGTCGCGCAACATTTTCGAACCGCTCGGCATGCACAACTCGAGCTTCGACGAGCCGTTGCCGCCGTCCCTCGACGCAAATATGGCCACGGGTTATTTCAACGCGGGCAAGGGGCTCGAGGTGCTGGGCTATGAGTACATCAAGAACTTCGGACCCGCCGGGGCGTTGGCGGCCACTGCCGATGACATGGCCCGGTTCATCAC
>CAZWZH010000186.1:0-34516 GCA_964638775.1 uncultured Pseudomonadales bacterium | reverse complement strand
CGCGCCATGAGCGGCTCGTTGCCCCGGCTGGCGAGGCGGCGGGCGTACTGGAGGTGCTGGATGGTGCGCTGGTAGGCGCCGTGCAGTTCGAAGAACTCGGCGCGGGCGAGGTGCACGCCGATGATGTTGCCGGCCAGGCCTGACACTTCGGCCAGGTCGTACCACACGTCCACATCGGCCTTGTTCACGAAACTCTGCCGCTGCAGCACCGCCTCGGCGGCCACGTACTGGCGGTTGGCCACCAGCGCATCGGCGTAGAGCACGGACAGGGCGGCGTTCTGGGGATTCACCGCAAGCTCCCGTTCGAGGAGGCCGATGGCCTGATCGACCTTGCCGGCCTTGGTAAGGAGTTCCGCGAGGCTGCCGATGAACAGGATGTTGTGCGGGTAGTCGGTGTAGATCTGGTCGACGAAGGGGATGGCTTCGTCGTAGCGCTCCGCGGCGCCCAGCGCGACGGAGAGGCCGTAGCGGGCGCCCCGGCTGTCCGGGTTCTCGTCCACCTCCTTCTCGAAACTCAGAACCGCCGCCTTGGGCGAATCCGCGTAGCGCACCCGGGCCCGGGCGCGCATCGCCTGGTATTCCAGCGACTCCGGAAACTGCTTGCGGGGATACTCCATCGCCTGGGTCCGGGCATCGGCGATGCGGGTTTCGGTCAGGGGGTGGGTCAGCAGAAACTCGGGCGGCCTGCGGGTGAAACGGTAGGCCCGGTCCATGCGGTCGAACATGCGGCTCATGCCCCAGGGGTCGAGATTGGCCCGGGCCAGGGTGTTCAGGCCGATGCGGTCGGCCTCCTGTTCCCGGCCCCGGCTGTAGCGCAACTGGCTGGCCTGGCCGGCGGCCTGCACGCTGGATATGGCGGCCATGCCGGCATCGCCGCCGCCCAGGGCGCCGATCATGATCGCCGCGATCATGCCGGCGAGCATGGGCAGGGTCTGGGCCCGCTGTTCCTCGATGCCGCGCGCGAAGTGCCGCTGGCTGAGGTGGGCGATCTCGTGGGCGACGACGCTGGAGTATTCGTGCACGTCGCGGGCGTGCAGCATCAGGCCGAGGTTGATGCCGACGATGCCGCCCGGGGCCGCGAAGGCGTTGATGTCGTCGCTGTCGATCAGCACGGTGGCGAGGATCGGCTCGCGCAGTTCGCTGTACTGCACAATGCCGGCAAGCTGCCGTTGCACGTAATACTTGAGAATGGGGTCGTCGACGGTGGGCAGCGCCGCGTGCACCTGCTTCAGGAAGCTCTCGCCGAGTTGCCGCTCCATCTGCGGCGAGATGAGCCTGGAGGATGCATCGCCGACCACGGGCAGATCGTCGGCGACGTCCGCGCCGGCGCCGGTGCACAGGAAGAGCGCACCCACCGTGCCGATACGAATGGATTGCTGCAGCAACCCCATGGCCCGGCCCACGATGAAAGAATTCATGTGCCAATCATACTCCCGCTCCGCCAGAGTGAAAGGGAACGCCTTGAGCCTGCTCGGTTCGCGGGGGGTTGTGTCATACTTTCGCGCATGTCCGGCGAACCTGTAATAGTCGATGCAAAGGGGCTGAACTGCCCCATGCCGCTGCTGAAGGCCAAGAAGGCGCTGAACGGCATGGCGAGTCTGGAGCGCCTGTGGGTCTATGCCACCGATCCGGGCTCGGTCCGCGATTTCGAGGTGTTTTCCGCACAGAGCGGCCACAGGCTGCTGGAGTCCGGAAAGGAAGGCGATACGTACTCCTACCTGCTGGAAAAGAAATAGGCGGGGCCGGATTCGCCTGTCCGCTTTTCAGGTTGTCATGAGTCCAATACGCACCCGTTCACCACTTTCCCTCCGGGGTGGGGCAGCGCCCCGTTAGGCCTTGCGTTTTCTGGAGGTCATAAACCGGTGGATCAACCGGTATTTCTCCAACGAGGAAGCCATCTACCTCGTGGTGCTGCTGGCGGTGGGCTTCCTGGTGCTGCTGTTGCTCGGCGGCATGCTGGCGCCGGTGCTGGCCGGGCTGGTGCTGGCGTTCCTGCTGCAGGGCCTGGTCAATCAGCTTGCGCGCTGGGGCGTGCCCACGGCGGCCGGGGTTTACATTGCCTTTCTGGCGTTCCTGGGCGGCGGTGTCGCCCTTGCGCTCTTCCTGGCGCCGCTGGTCTGGCAGCAACTCAAGGGCCTGGCCGTGGCGCTGCCCGAGCTGATCGGCCGCCTGGGCGAGGTGGCCCAGGGCCTGACGCAGTCGTTTCCCGAGATCGTCACTGAAAGTCAACTGACGGTGTGGATCGACGGCGCGGCGGGGCAGCTCGGCAACCTGAGCGCCGCCGCGCTGCAGGGGCTGGTGACCAACGTGCCGTCCCTGGTGGCGCTGCTCATCTACCTGGTGCTGGTTCCTATTTCAGTGTTCTTCTTCCTGAAGGACGGGCGCCGGCTGCTGAACTGGTTCCGGGGCCTGCTGCCCGCGAATACGTCCCTGATCGACCGGGTAGGCGACGAGATGAACGTGCAGCTCGCCAACTACGTGCGCGGCAAGTTCATCGAGATACTGATCGTCGGCTCCGTCACCTCCGCCACCTTCACCCTGCTAGGCCTGAACTACGCCCTGCTGCTGGGCGTGCTGGTGGGCATATCGGTGCTGATCCCGTTCGTGGGCGCGGCCGTGGTCACGATCCCGGTGCTGCTGGTGGCCATCATCCAGTTCGGCTGGTCGTGGGACATGGCCTGGGTGGTGGGCGCCTACCTGATCATCCAGGCGCTGGACGGCAACGTGCTGGTTCCGCTGCTGTTTTCCGAGGCCGTCGACCTGCACCCCATCGCCATCATCGTGGCGGTACTGGTTTTCGGCGGCCTCTGGGGCGTGTGGGGCGTATTCTTCGCCATACCGCTCGCGACCCTGGTCAAAGCCATTTACAACGCCTGGCCCGAGGAGACAGCGCCGGTCGAGCCCTGATCCGCACCGCATACCCGCTCTCGGAGCCCGAACTGTACCGCTATCCCCCACGTCGGCCGGCTGTTGCCTCTGGCTGCAAGCCCCCTCCGCCCGGTTTTCAAGTAACATTGCGCGCGGTGTGCGCAGGCGAGAACGGCCGGTTCAATGTTGAGTGGCAGCATAGTGGCGCTGGTTACCCCGATGACCCCTTCCGGGGCCGTCGACTGGGAAGCGCTCGACGGCCTGATCGCGTGGCATCTGGAAAGCGGCACCAACGGTATCGTGCCCATGGGCACCACCGGCGAATCGGCGACGCTCACCACCGAGGAACACCTCGAGGTTATCGAGCGCACCATAGGCGTCGTCGCCGGCCAGGTGCCCGTTATCGCCGGCACGGGCAGCAACGCCACCGCCGAGGCGATCCACCAGACGCAAGAAGCGGAGAAGGCCGGCGCCGATGCCTGCCTGCTGGTTACGCCCTACTACAACAAGCCCACCCAGGAAGGCCTGTACCGGCACTTCCACGCGATCGCCGAATCCTGTTCCGTGCCGCTGGTGCTGTACAACGTGCCGCCGCGCACGTCCTGCGACATGGCGCCGGAAACGGTGGCGCGCCTGGCGCCCATCGACAACATCGTCGGCATCAAGGAAGCGAGCGGCGATGCGGACCGGGTGGGGCGCATCCGCCCGCTCTGCGGAGACGATTTCATCCTGCTCTCCGGGGAAGACGCGCAGACGCTGCACATGATGCGCCTGGGCGCTGTGGGAACCATTTCCGTCACCGCAAACATTCTTCCCAGTGAAATGTCTCAATTCTGCAGTGCGTGGCTGGACGGCCGCAAAGACGATGCGAAAGCGTTGGACGACATGTTACAGCCCGTGCATGCGGCCATGTTCGTCGAAACCAGCCCCGCTCCGGTGAAGTGGGCGCTGCACGAGTCGGGCAGAATCGGCAGCGGCATTCGCCTGCCGTTGGTTTGTTTGTCAGAAGGAAAACGCAAGGAAGTCATGGACGCGGTAAACGCAGTGAGGGGCGGGTAGCCGTGCCGGCCCCGGAGGGTGCCCGTTTTGGGAGCGGTTGCACGGCAAGGAACGATTGTGGCGGTTCGCGGCGGCGGGCGCCAGGCCCGGGCCGGCCGATTGAACGGGCGCCGAGTCGCGCGGCAGGGTTCGGCGCCGTCGCGTTCTCCGCGTTGCTGCTCACCGGCTGCGGCTGGTTCTCCGACGACAAGGGCTTTTTCGTCAACCCCACCGACGACTATATCGATGCCCGTCAGGGGCGGGGCCTGGTGATTCCCGAGGATCTCGACCAGACCATAGAAGACCCGTTCCCGATCCCCGCCATCCCCGAGCAGCAGAACGCGCGTTTCTATCCCGGGCGGCCGCCTCTGCCCGGCACCATCTACTCGTCGGACAACCGCGACGAAATCCGCATCCAACGCCTGGGCCAGCGCATCTGGCTGGTGGTGCCGGAACCCCCCACCACGGTGTGGCCGAAAATAAAGCAGTTCCTGGCCGACAACGGCGTGGCGGTGGACTCCGAGGCGCCGGCCAACGGCCGCATCACCACGGAGTGGCTGGCGATTGCCGACGAACCGTACCGGGACGTGGTGCGCTCGGTGTTGCGTGAGGCGAGGGCCGAAGAACCCGGCGGGCGGTTCTCCGGCCGGGAGCGGCTTCTGCTGCGGGTGGAGCAGGGCATACGGGAACTCACCTCGGAGGTGCACATCCGCCATCAGAGCGACCGGGGCGCGATCGTCAATCCGGATGGCATCGTCGACCTGGAGCCGGTTCTCTCCGACCTGGCGGGGGTCGAGCGGGACTTCCTCAACGAACTCGGCGCCTACATCGCCGCCCGGGTCGCCGAGCAGACCGTCTCGATGGTGGCGCTCGAGATTGCCGGCCAGGAGAAGGCCGAGATCGGCAGGGACCAGGCGGGCGAGCCGGTGCTCAGGCTCTTCCTCGATCCGGAGCGCGCCTGGGCAACCCTCGACCAGGCCCTGGACGCCGCGGCGGTAGACGTCATCGAACTCGACCGCGTCGCCGGAACCTGCCTCATCCACATACCGGAAACCGCGTTCACCGGCCCGGTGACGGAAGAACGGCGCGGTTTCTTCCGCAGGCTCAACCCGTTCAGGGGCACGCGCAGCGAAGAGGCGGCAGACATCCTGTTGCGGGTGCGCCAGGAGGAGGAGCGGCGCCACGCGATCACCGCCCACGGCGTGGGTGGCGACGCGGTATCCGACGATTACCGGCAGCAGGTTCTCATCCTGATTCGCGAGTACGCGGGTTGACCGCCTTCGCGTCCCTCGGCAGTGGCAGCCGGGGCAACGCCACCTGCGTGCGCATGGGGGATGCGCTGCTGCTCGTCGACTGCGGGTTCTCGCTGAGGCAGGCGGAAATCCGGCTCGAGCGGCTTGGTGTGCATGCCGCGGACATCGACGCCATCCTGGTCACCCACGAACATTCCGACCACGCCTCGGGCGTGCCGGCGCTGGCGGCCCGATACGGCATCGAGGTGCATGCCACACACGGCACCTTCAGGTGCTTCGCTCCCGAACTCCTGGCCGGCATGCCGGTGGGCACGACGGTGCGTGGGGGCCACCCCTTTACCCTGAAAGGCGTCGAGGTCATGCCGGTGACGGTTCCGCATGATGCCCGGGAGCCCGTGCAGTTCGTGTTTCGGTACGGCGGGTGCCGCATCGGCGTGATCTCGGATCTCGGTTGCCCGACGCCCCACGTGCTCGATCACTACCGGGGCTGCCATGGGCTTTTCCTGGAAAGCAACCACGACCGGGAGATGCTGATGCGCGGCAGCTATCCGCCGCGGCTCAAGCGGCGCATCGCCGGCGATCTCGGGCATCTATCCAACGGCCAGGCCGGCGAGTTTCTTGCGGCGGTGGCGATCCCGGATATGGATGTGGTGATCGGGCACGTGAGCGAGCGGAACAATCACCCCGGCCTCCTCGAAGAAACGTTCGGCGGCTGGCGCGGCCGCGTCCGCTCGCTCGGTTACGCAACCCAGCGGGAAGGCGCGCCCTGGACGGTTGTCGGTACCGGCGTATCGGAGACGGAGGAGGCTCGCGGTTCGGCCATGCCGGCCTTACAATTGGCGGCCCGCGACGGCCGGCCCCGGCAGAGCGCCGGCGGCGTCCCGGGGCAGCCTGTCGAATAGCACCGAGCATCTGAAAGTGGAAAACGTTTTCGCCGCGACCCCGGAAAACTTCCAGCCGGACGTGATCGACCGGTCACGGGACACACCGGTGCTGGTGCTCTTCTGGGCCGACCAGGTGCCCCCGTCGGCGGATGCCAGGCGGCGCCTGGAAGCCATGGTCGGCGGCTACGGCGGCAAGGTGGCGCTGGCGCTCGTGGATGTCGCCCAGGACCAGACTCTCGCCCAGCACCTGCGGGTGCAGGCGCTGCCGAGCATAAGGGTCATCGACAAGGGCCAGATCGTCCAGCAGCTCGACGGCCCCCAGCCGGACGAGGCGATCCGGGCGCTGCTCGACCAGTTGACCCTCTCTTCCAGCGAACTGGTGACGTCCCAGATCGGCCAGTTGCTGGAAGCCGGCGACTACGACCGGGCGCTCGCCATTCTCAAGCAGGCCATCGGCGAGGAACCGGGCAACACGGCGTTCCGCGTGGAGCTGGCCGACCTGCTGGTGCGCCAGGGAGACCTCGGCGGGGCGCGCACCGCGCTGGCCGGAATTCCCGAAGACACCGAAGGCAGAGACCGGCCGCAGACCCGGCTGGAAATTGCCGAAGAGGCAGCCGCGCTTCCCGCCCGCGAAGAACTCGCGGCCGCCCTGGACGCCGACCCCGGCGACCTGCAGGCGCGCCACGGGCTGGCGATCGTGGAGGCGGCCTCGGGCGATGCGCAGGCCGCCCTCGACCATGCGATGGCCGTCCTACAGACGGACCGGTCTTTCCGGGACGATATCGGCCGCAGGACGATGATCCGCATCTTCACGGTATTGGGAAAGGGCAATGCGCTGGCGAACCAGTACCGCCGGCGCATGTTTAACTTCATGCATTGAGTCACCACCGTTCGGGCGCAGCCCGAGGCGAAGCACTGCTTCGCCAGGTGGTGACGCCCCGCAACTTGTTGCGGGGCCAGCAAGGTAAACCGTCGGGCGCAGCCAGAACAGAACCCCACGTTCCTCCGGCGGCGACGAGGAGCGATTCCTTATGCACATGCGCCGCACAGGCGCCAATATCTTGCACCGGAGCGCCCCAGATCGCGATTCCGGTTGGCGATCCCACACTAACCAATTGATATTTAAGATTTATTGTAGATTCAATCGGTTTTGCCCTATTACCACCCGTTACCGTATCCTTTCCGCGGCGGCATCTTCTCCATAAGTTATCCAACAAGTTATCCACAGCGATGGAAGAAAACCCGGATTTGCAGGCTGACAGCGGATGATTGACGACCGGCTCGACAGCGGCGGCCTGCTGCAGCAGAAGCTCGCCGGATACCGGGAACGGGGCGTTTCACGCGTCAAGCTCGGGCTGACCGATCTCGACGGGGTCATCCGAGGCAAGTACGTCAACCTGGACAAGTTCACCGGGCTCATGGAACAGGGTGGCGGTTTCTGCGACTGCCTGTTCGGCTGGGACTGCGACGATACGCTGTACGACGACGCGCGCCACACGGGCTGGCACACCGGGTTTCCCGATGCGCGCTACCGCCTGCTCGTGAACACGGAGCGCTGGCTTGCCGACGAGGGTTGTCCTTACTTCATCGGCGAGTTCACCGGCGCCGACGGCGGGCCCCATGCACTCTGTCCCCGCACGGTTCTGAACCGGGTGCTCGGGCGGCTTGCCGAACACGGGCTTTACCTGCGCTCCGGTTTCGAATATGAGTTTTTCGTCTTCGAGGAAACCCCGCACAGCATCCGCGACAAGGGCTACCGGAACCTCAAGCCGCTCACGCCGGGGAACTTCGGTTATTCGGTGCTGCGCGCATCCGCGCAGTCCGACCTCTTCACCGGGCTCATGGACTACTGCGGTTCGCTGGATCTCGACCTGGAGGGCCTGCATTGCGAAACCGGGCCGGGTGTCTGGGAAGCTGCGCTGAAAGCCCGCGACGGCATCGAGGCGGCCGACCGCGCCAACCTCTTCAAGACCTTCGCCAAGGCTTTTTTCCAGAAGCGGGGCCTCGTGGCGACGTTCATGGCCAAGTGGTCGATGGACTATCCGGGGCAGAGCGGCCACTTTCATTTTTGCCTGATCGGCGGCGATAGCCTGATCGGCGGCGACAGCGGTTCCGCGGGCGGGAACCGCTTCTTCGACCCGGACGAGGCGAACGGGATGTCTGCGCTACAGCGTAACGCCGTGGCGGGCCTGCAGCGCTACCTGGGCGACTACCTGGCGATGATGGCGCCCACCGTCAACAGTTATACCCGCCTGGTGCAGGGCGCCTGGGCGCCGACGGCGGCCACCTGGGGCCTGGACAACCGCACGGCGGCCCTGCGCGTGATCGGCGGCGGCGGTTCGAGCCAGCGCATCGAGTGCCGGGTGCCGGGAGCGGACGCGAACCCGTACCTTGCCGCGGCGGGAACGATCGCCGCCGTGCTGCAGGGCATCGAGGAAGGCCTGCAGCCCGATGCACCGGTCGCCGGCAACGCCTACGAAGCGGAGGACGCCATGCCGGCCGACGACAAGCGCCGCTTTCCCGGGCAACTGCGGGCGGCGGCAGACCGCCTGCTCGCCTCGGCGGGCGCGCGCGGCATGTTCGGCGACGAGTTCGTCGAGCATTTCGCCATGAGCCGGCACTGGGAGTCCCGGGAGTACGAGCGCCACGTGAACAGTTGGCAGCTCGAGCGTTATTTCGAGATCATCTGACGGGTCATCTGACGCCATGCGCATCGGCATTCTGCAGACAGACCGGGTCATGGAGCGGTTCCGCGGCCGGCACGGCGACTACCCGAAGATGTTCGAGGACGTGCTTGCCGCGGCGGCAGGCGACGAGACCCTCGACTTCGAAGCCATCGATTCGATGGCATTGGCCTATCCCGAGCCGGGCTCCTGCGATGCCTACGTCATTACCGGCAGCCGCCAGAGCGTGTATGACGGCGACCCGTGGATCGCGGGCCTGGCCGGGTTCGTGGGGGAGGCCCTCGATGCGGGCCGCAAGGTGGTGGGCATCTGCTTCGGACACCAGTTGATCGCACATTTCTTCGGCGGGGAGGCGGGTCCGGCCCCGGGCTGGGCGGTGGGTGTGCACGAAAGCCGCATCGTGGCCGATGCACCCTGGCTGGATCCCAAAATGGACAGTTTCCGGCTGCTGTCGAGCCACAAGGATCAGGTGACGCGCATGCCCGAGGGCGCCGAGCTCTTTGCGACCAACGAGTTCTGCCCGATCGCCGGGTTCACCTGGGGCGAGGGCGTCATGACGCTGCAGGGCCACCCGGAGTTCAAAAAGCCCTATTCCAGGGACCTGATGAACATGCGCCGCGACCTGCTCGGCGAGGACACCTACCGGACCGGCGTCGCCTCCCTGGACGAGGACATCCACCCGGTGGCGACGGGGCGCTGGATGCTCAACTTCTGCCGGGGGTGAGCGGCGAGCCGAAACCGCCGACCCGCTTTTCGCGCTACCGGGAGCGCGCCGGCGAACTCGCCCGCTCCCCCGAAGAGGTCGCCGCCCTGGCCACCGCCGCGGCTCGCAAGCTCGCGGGCGCCACCGGCCTGCCCAAACGCTTCCGCGAGGTGCGCGGGGAACTGTCGACGTTCATCGCCCTGCTGAGCGCCTGGGTGAACGGCGATTACCGGCAGGTCTCGACCCGAACCATGGTCACCGTCATTGCGGCCGTTCTCTATTTCGTCGTGCCGTTCGACCTGGTTCCTGACTTCATCGCAGCCATCGGCCTGCTGGACGATGCGGCGGTGATCGGCTACGTGATCGGGGTTGTGCGCGACGAGATCTCGGAATTCGAACGCTGGCGCGGCGCGTCGCCGGATCGGGAAGGCGAGCCGGCGGATGCGGAACGGGAACAGGCGGGCCGGAACACGGATTGAGCCGGTCGCGCAGCCGGGGGGCCTATCCCCGGCTGCGCGCCGGAAAAGCTGACTGCGGCGGAATGCCCGGCCGGGGTTACAACAGGCTGCGGAGCATCCAGGCCGCTTTTTCGTGTACCACCATTCGGTCGGCGATCAGGCTGGCGCTCGATTCGTCGCCGGCGTCCTGGGCTGGGGGAAGGACATCCCTGGCGGTGCGCACCACGGCCTCCTGGGCGGCGAGCAGGTCGCGCAGCATGCCCTCGGCATCCGGCACGGTCTCCGGCTCGTCGATGCTCGTGAGGCCGGCGAGTTCCCGGTAGGTGCCGGGGGCCGGGTGGCCGAGGGTGCGGATGCGCTCGGCCACGTCGTCAACGGCTACCGCCAGTTCGGTGTACTGCTCTTCCCACAAGAGGTGCAGGTCGCGGAAGCGCGGACCGGTCACGTTCCAGTGGTAGTTGTGCGTCTTCAGGTACAGCGTGTAGGTGTCGGCGAGCAGGCGCTTCAGGCCAGCGGCGATTTTCGCGCGGGCTTCGTCGTCGATGCCGATGTTGATCGTTTCGCTCATTGCAGGCTCCGGGGTGGATGTTCGAGCGCTATTGTGGGGCCCTGGGAATCATTTTTAAAGACGATTGTTTTTATCGAATCAATAGTTATTGACTATTAATCAGCTTTCACGTCAGGCCGGACGCTCATCCAGCACCAGCCAGGCGATCAGATAGGCGGCGATCACCAGCTTCGGCAGGAACAGCCCGGTGACGATCACCGCGACACGGACGATTGCCGGGTCGATGCGCAGGCGGTGGGCGATGCCCGCGCAGACGCCGGCGATCCAGCCGTTCCTCTTGTCGAGGTACAGGGCGAAGCGGAAACGTTGCGGGGTGGTTTCGGTCATTGCATGGGGCCTCAGTTGCCGGGAATCAGGATGGACAGGAGCGCCGACACGGCGGGG
The DNA here is from genome assembly GCA_964638775.1 of uncultured Pseudomonadales bacterium. Classification (GTDB taxonomy): domain Bacteria; phylum Pseudomonadota; class Gammaproteobacteria; order Pseudomonadales; family Azotimanducaceae; genus Azophilus. Next base: position 23,676 of record CAZWZH010000186.1, on the reverse strand, counting down.
TCGAAGCCTTCGAAGGCGCCGCCCGCCGGGACGGTCTCCGGAACATGGGCCTGGGCGACCAGGCCGAAGCACAGGAATACAAGCGCGAGCATTATCATCGCCCAGAGCGTTGCCCTGGGGTAGCTGATTCTGGAGAGTCGAAAGCTGGAGTTCCTGGTGTGCACGTCTGTCTCCTGTTCCATCTGAACGGGAGTCATACAAGAGCCGTGCCAAAGTTGGGCAACTACCGGCAATTTTCCCATATGGCCTCCCGCATGGCCTTCCGCGCGGCCTCCCGTACAGCGTTTACAGCGGGGCCTCGCGGCCGGTCCGGGCAGATACCCATTGATTGTTTTGACCTGTGGCCTGGAACTTGGTTCCCAACAGTGGCCGAATCCGCCAACGTTTGGTTGAATTGATCTTGTGCGCGTGCCGGTGGCGGACGCGGACGAGCACCGACCGGCAGTCTATCGCGGCGAGGTGGCGCGCACCCGGGCGAGTGCGACGAGCGGAGTTTCCGACTCGTATGGTACGCATCGACTTCGGGAATCGGATTCTCATGCACCCGTTGTCTAATGAGAAAGTGAGGGTGAGCCGCTAAACTCGCGCGGTTGAAACGCGTTTTGGAGGATTGCGTTCATGGCGATGCAGCACACGCCGCTGTTGATGTCGGCATTGATCGAGCGTGGCGCGAGGGTGGCGCCGAACGAGGAGATCGTCACGGCCACCGCGAACGGTACGCGGCGGCAGAGTTATCGGGAGACGCGGGGGCGGGCGCATCAGCTTGCCCATGCGCTGGCCGATGCCGGCATCGGGGTGGGAGACCCGGTGGCGACCTTCATGTGGAACGGCTCGCGGCACCTGGAGGCGTATCACGCCTGCGCCGGCATGGGTGCGGTGCTGCATACGCTGAACATCCGGCTCGGAGCGAAAGACCTGCAGTACATCGTCAATCACGCCGGCGACCGGGTGATCATTGCCGACGCGGATGTGTTGCCGCTGCTGGAGCCGCTTAAGGATGCGATGCCCACCGTGGAGCGGGTGGTGGTCGCCACGGAGGACGGGTTCGAAGGGTGGTCGACGAGCCTTCCGCAGGCGGTGGACTACGAGGCGTTCATCGCCGGCAGGCCGACGAGCTACGAATGGCCGGAGATCGACGAGAACTCACCGCTCGGCCTGTGTTACACCAGTGGCACCACGGGCGACCCCAAGGGCGTGGAGTACGAGCACCGCTCCCAGTACCTGCATACCCTCACGGAGTGCCTGGCCGATTCCATGGGGCTCTCGGGCGCGGATACGGTGCTCGGCATCGTGCCCATGTTCCACGCCATGGGTTGGGGTATTCCCTGGGCGGCGCTGATGCTCGGCTGCAAGCAGGTAATGCCGCACCGCTTCATGGACCCGGCCCGGCTGCTCGACCTGCTGGTGTCCGAACGGGTGACCATTTCGGCGGGTGTGCCGACGATCTGGCAGGGCGTGAAGGCGGCCGTCGAGGCGAACCCGGACGCTTACGACCTCTCGGCGCTGGAGCGGCTCACCTGCGGCGGTTCGGCGCCGCCGCCGTCGCTGATCCGCTGGTACTGGGATGCGCTGGGTGTCGAGATGGTGCAGGGCTGGGGCATGACGGAGACGTCGCCGCTGGCGACCCTTTCCCGGCGGGTGATGAAGCGAAGCCAGCTATCCATGTCCGAAGACGAGCGGTTCGAGAACGTGGCCAAGGCCGGCCAGCTCATGCCGGGGCTGGAATTGGACATCTTCGACGAGAACTTCAACCGGCTGCCCCACGACGGCGAGTCGGTGGGCGAGATCCTCATCCGCGGGCCCTGGATCTGTTCGGAGTACTACAGGAACCCGCAGCCGGACAAGTTCCACGACGGCTGGCTGATCACGGGCGACGTGGGCAAGATCGATCCGGAGGAATACCTGATCATTTCCGACCGTTCCAAGGACCTGGTGAAGAGCGGCGGCGAGTGGATCTCCAGCGTCGATCTGGAGAACCACATCGTGGCGCTGGACGGCGTCGCCCAGGCCTGCGTGGTGGCACAGCCCCATCCGCGGTGGGACGAGCGGCCGGTGGCACTGGTGGTGCTCGACCCGGGACGGCAGGTCACCGCGGAGGCGATCAATGCGCATTGCGCCACCGCTTTCGCCAAGTGGCAGTTGCCGGACGACATTCTCTTCGTGGAGAGCGTTCCGCTCACCTCGACGGGCAAGATGGACAAGAAAGTGGTCCGCGCTGACCTGGCGGATCATGGGTATGCGCTGCCGGACCTGCGAGAAGTGGCGGATTCCGGCTGAGGCGCCCCCGCAGACACGAGGGAGACGCGCACGCCATCGACCAGGCCTTCCAGCCTGGCGATGCCCGCGTGCACGGTGGTGAATTCCTGCTGTACCGTTGTGAATTGCTTCTGAATTTCGTAGAAGCGCTCTTCGAACCTGTCGAGCCGATGGTCGAATTTTTCGAAACGCTGTTCCATGCGCTCCAACCGCCCTTCCATCTGCTGAAACCGCGCGTCGGACCGCTCTTCCATTTGCTGAAACCGCGCGTCGGACCGCTCTTCCATCTGCTGGAATTGCCCGTCGATTGCGACGAACCTTGCGTCCGTCGACCGCGACGCGGCCTTGATGGCCTGAACGATGAAACCCGCGATACTCGCGCCGACCAGCAGGATGGTGGCGATGGTGGTGATGAACTCGTAATTCATGATCGGTTCCTCAAGCCGGATTGTCGCCGAAACTGCCTCACATTGTCGATTGCCGGGCGATTGCCGTATGTAGGAAAAGGCTGAAAAGTGGCGAATCCGCGATGGCTCGCAGCCGCATGAGCCATAGGGGAAACCCTGATGTGCCCCCGTATTGCGGTTGGAGTAAGATCGTTGTCGTTGTGGACACCGCGGACAGGAATGCGTAGCTGGCTGATATTCGTCGTGACGCTGGGGCTGGCGGCGGCGCTTTCGGCGCCGGCCGCCGAGGATGCCGGTGGGGGCGCGGTGTGGCTGGTGGATCTGGACGGCGCGGTGGGTCCGGCGAGCGTCGACCTGGTCATCCGGGCCATCGAGGATGCCGGCGAGGCGGATGCCGAGGGGCTGGTGATCCGCATGGATACGCCCGGCGGGCTCGACAAGTCCATGCGCGACCTGGTCAAGGCAATTCTCGCCTCGGATATTCCCGTCATTACCTATGTGTCGCCGAGCGGCGCGCGGGCGGCGAGCGCGGGGACCTATATCGCCTATGCAAGCCATGTCGCGGCGATGGCGCCGGCCACCAATATCGGCTCGTCGACGCCGGTGAGCATCGCGCCCCAGCAGCAGCCGCCGCGTTCGCCCTCGCCCTGGCGCCAGCCCCCTGCGGAGGAGGATCGGGCGGAGGGGAAGGACGGCGCGAAAGACGCGGAAGAAGGCGAGCGGGCAAGCGGTTCCGAAGCAGGCGGGCCGGAAGAAGGCGACGGGGCCGCGGAGAAGCCGGCCGAGGCCGACCGGGCGCCGCCACCCGCCGATGCCATGACGCGCAAGGTGATCAACGATGCGGTGGCCTACCTGCAGAGCCTGGCGGAGTTGCGCGGGCGCAATGTGGAATGGGCCGAGAAGACGGTGCGCGACGGCGACAACCTGCGCGCCAGCGCGGCGCTGGAGAAGAACGTCATCGACATCGTGGCGCCGAATCTCGCGGTGCTGCTCGAGGAGCTCGACGGCAGGGAGGTGGAAGTCGGCGACGAGGTGCTGACGCTGGCCACGGCCGAGGCTGAACTGGTGCGCGTGGAGACCGACTGGCGCCACGAACTGCTGTCGATCATCACCGATCCGTCCATCGCCTATGGGCTGCTGATCGTCGGGGTGTACCTGCTTATGCTGGAGTTCTACAACCCCGGCATCATGTTTCCCGCCGTCACCGGCATCATCTGCCTGCTGCTCGGCGCCTACGGCCTGCAGATGCTGCCGGTGAACTACGCGGGCCTGGCGCTCATCGCCGTGGGCATCGGCATGCTGATACTGGAGGTGATGACGCCCACCTACGGGGTGCTCGGCGTGGGCGGGGTGGTCGCCTTCGTGATCGGCTCCATCATCCTGGTAGACAGCGACCTGCCCGGCTACCAGTTGCCCATCGCCATCATCGCCGGGTTCGCAGCGGCCACCGGGGGCGTTGCGTTCTTCATCGTCGGCGCGGCGGTGCGCGCCCGGGCGTCGAAGGTCGTCTCGGGCGTCGAGGGCATGGTGGGCGGCAGCGCGCTGGTGATCGAGGAATTTCAGGGGCGGGGCACGGTGCGGGCGTTCGGCGAGATCTGGCAGGCGCAGAGTGCCGCACCGCTTGCGAAAGACACGAAGGTGCGGATAACCGGAGTCGACGGGCTGGTTCTTGACGTCGAACCGGAGAGCGAACAGGGGGCCTGACGGGGCTACAGGTAGCTTCACGAGAAAGCGGCCGACGGGTGCGATCCTGACTAAACGGACGGCGCGTATCGGCGAACAAGAGGTGTAAACATGGAAATCTTCACCAGCATCATCATGGTCGTGATCATCGCCATCCTGGCGAGCGCGTTCCGGATCCTGAGAGAGTACGAGCGGGCGGTGGTGTTCATGCTCGGGCGCTTCTACAAGATCAAGGGGCCGGGCCTGATCATCATCATTCCCGTCATCCAGCAGATGGTGCGGGTAGACCTGCGCACCATCGTGCTCGACATCCCCACCCAGGACCTCATCACCCGCGACAACGTCTCGGTGAAGGTGAACGCGGTGCTGTACTTCCGGGTGGTGGATTCCCAGCGCGCCATCATCAACGTGGAGCAGTACATGGAAGCCACCGGCCAGCTTGCCCAGACCACCCTGCGCTCGGTGCTCGGCCAGCACGAGCTCGACGAACTGCTCGCGGAACGGGAGCGGCTCAACCAGGACATCCAGGGCATCCTCGACCAGGCCACCGACCAGTGGGGCATCAAGGTGTCGAACGTCGAGATCAAGCACGTCGACATCGACGAGAGCATGATCCGCGCCATCGCCAAGCAGGCAGAGGCCGAGCGGGAGCGGCGCGCCAAGGTCATCCACGCCGAAGGCGAGCAGCAGGCCGCGGAAAAACTGGTGGAGGCGGCGAAGGAACTCAGCGCAGAGGGCGGCGCCATGCAGCTCCGCTACCTGCAGACGCTCACGGAGATCGCCGGGGAGAAGAGTTCCACCATTGTCTTCCCGCTGCCAGTATCCATGATGGAGGGATTGCAGAACCTGCTCGGCGGCGTCTCCAAGGAGTCCGAATCCGGCTAGCGGCGGTGGCTGCGGGGCGGGCTTGCCGCATGCCGTTCACGGGAACGATTTCTCTCTGCCCTTTTATGGAAAAAACTCAAGCCATTGATTTTAGAGAAATTTCTATTTGACATAATATCGTCAGTCTCGACAGCGCGTTCGCATGCGGCACTTCCCTTTCGGCGCACGGCCACATCATCCAGCGTGACGCCAGGCTTTCGGACGAGCTTAACGCGCCGAAAGGGAAGCGCCGCATACGAACTCTTTCCCAAGATTCGGCGTTGTTCCTTGCGCGTCCTCGTCCCGGCGCGCCGGGTTCCCGACTTGCATGGAAGCGCCGTAGCGGGCTTCTCGCGGTTCGAGCCTTTCGGTATCCACGGCGCTCCCCGTTGCGGGTAAACTGACGATTCTGCCTGCCTGCGGCGCATAGCGGGCAACCGCCCGGCGCATTGGAAACCTGGAGTTCGAGCGTGCATCCACTGCTGCACAGAATCGATGGTGTGCTGCGCCCGGCGGGCCGGGTGTTCTACGGCTGGTGGATCGTGGGCGCCGGTGCGGGGATCGTGTGGCTCGCCGCGCTGTTGTGGCTGAATTCCTACGGGGCGTACATCGTGCTGCTGCAGGCGGACTTTGGCTGGAGCAAGACGCTCTTGGGGTTCGCGTTCGCGCTGACGCGCATCGAGAGCGGCATACTCGGCCCGCTGCAGGGCTGGCTGGCAGATCGGTACGGGCCGCGCATCATCGTGAGTATCGGCACAGTGATCTTCGGCGCCGGGTTCATGCTGTTCGCCGGCATCGAGACGCTGCTCGGCTTCTATCTTACCTTTGCCATGATGGCGCTCGGCGCGAGCCTCGGGGGGTTCGGCACCATCATGGTGTCGGTGGTGAACTGGTTCACGCGGCACCGGGCCAAGGCGCTGGCGATGTCGCAGATGGGCATGTCCATCGGCGGCCTCTCGGTGCCGATCATCGTTTTTTGCCTGGAGGCGTTCGGCTGGCGGGCGACCGCGTTCTGGTCGGGAATGGTGGTGCTGCTGGTGGGGCTGCCGCTGGCGCAGGTGTTCCGGCACCGGCCGCAGGAAAAGGGGCTGCAGCCGGACGGCATCGCGCTCGATCTGCCCGGCGCAGACGGGCGCCATGCGGACCTGCCCGGGCGCGACTACACCGCCAGGGAGGCCATGCGCACCTGGCAGTTCTGGCTTATTTCGGTGGGCCATGCCACCGCGCTCCTGTCGGTTTCCTCGGTCATGGTGCACCTGGTGCCGCACCTCAATGAGGGCCTGGGTTATTCGCTGTCGCTCTCCGGGCTGGTGTTTGCGCTGATGACAGGCTTTCTGCTGGTGGGCCAGGTTGCGGGGGGCTACCTCGGCGACCGGTTCAACAAGCGCTACATCTGCACGCTGTGCATGGTGGGGCACGCGGCGGCGCTGCTGCTGATCGCCCATGCGAGGAGCCCGGTGGCGGTGATCGCCTTCGGGCTGCTGCACGGCCTGTCCTGGGGCCTGCGCGGGCCGCAGATGATGGCGCTTCGGGCGGACTACTTCGGCCCCTCCTCGTTCGGCACCATCATGGGGTTCTCGGGGCTCGTGGTGATGCTCGGCATGGCGCTCGGCCCGATCATCGCCGGGGTCATGGCCGACGTTACCGGCAGCTACAAGTCGGGGTTCACGCTGCTGGCGCTGTTTTGCCTGCTGGGGTCGGCCAGCTTCTTCCTCGCCACGCCGCCGGTGGCACGGCCGCTGGGCAGCGGGTCGGCGGTGACGCGGTAGGCGCCGACGATCTCGTCGATCCTTTCGGCCGTGAACTCGCGGCGCCGGGCCTGTTCCGCATCGGTGCGCACGCGCAAGCGCACCTCATCGAACGCCGGCAGGCCGCCCTCGCCACGGGCGGCGATCAGCACCAGGTGCAGGCCGTAGGGCGAACGCAGCGGCCCCTGCCAGGTTGCGGGTTCGAGATCGAATAGTGCGCCGGCCATGGATTCGCCGAAGTGGCCTGCCAGGTCGGCCCTTGAGGTTTCCGCGTAGTTGCGGTGGTAGAGGAAGGCATCGCCCCGGCCGGCGGCGGCGTTGAATCCGGTGTTTTCCGCCCGGAGCCGGGCGAGGGACTGTTGTGCCGCTTCCCGCGCCTGCGCCTCGCCGCGCCTGGAGGTGTCGAAGAAGACGTGGGTGAGGGTGAGAGACGGAGGCTGCCGGTAATCTTCCGGGTTGCTCTCGAAGTACTCGCGCAGGGCGGCCTCGTCGAGGGGCGGCAGGGCGCTCGCGGCGCCGTCCGCCATGAACTCCACGTTCTGGGCGAGGCGGCGGCGGATGACGTAGTCGCCGTCGCCGAAGCCGAGGCGCAGCGCCTCGCGGTAGAGCGCTTCCTCCCGCACGTAGCTGTTGGTGACGAACTGCAGTTCTTCCGGTGACATGCCCTCAATGCGGGCTCTTGCCAGTTCCGGGTTCTGCAGTTGCGAGCGGTGCTGGACGAAGGCGGTCAGGGCATCGAGGTCGACGTGGATGTGGCGCGGATCCGGGTCGCGGTCGAGGAGTCTTGATGCGGCGAAGACGAGGGCTCCGGCGACCAGGAAGAGGAACAGCGGGTCCTTTAAGGCGCGCACTGATAATTGGGGTCAGAGTAAAATTGCTCAGAGATAGTTGGGGTCAGAGGATTGTTGTTCAGCAATCTGACTCTGACCCCAATTATCCTCAGGGCGTATACCAGATCGGTGACGTGTAGGCGCGGTCCTGCACGGTCGTCGGGATGTGGTCGGGAAGGTCGATCTTGAAGTACTTGGCGTCGTAGGCGGTCCAGCGCGGGGTGGGAATCTCGATCACCCGGGCGTAGTAGAAGGCGCGTTCGGCCGGGTCGAAATCCGGGTCGGTCCACACCGCGGCGAGCATGGGGGCGCCGATGGTGTTGGTGAAGCTCGCTTCAGGGACAATGACGGTGGTGCCCACGGGCGGGGCCTCGCCCGTCTCCGGGTTTACCTCGCGGCCGCCGGAGAGCGCCACGTCGTAAACCTTTTCGTGCAGGTTGCCGTCGGCGTCGAGCCAGCCCTTGACGATCTGGATGCGGTCGAGGTTCGCCCAGTCCGGGTCTTTCGCGGCGACGGCGATGAAGGTGGGAGCGGCGCCCTCGGGTGCGGCGGTGAGGTCGCCGCCCATGGGCACGCCGTTGGCGTAGGCGATGTCCAGGTAGGCGGGCTGGTGGATCACGCCCGGGTCGTAGTCCCAGCCGCCGAAGAAGCGCACGGCGATGCGCGTGCCGGTGGTGGCGTACACCTCGCGGCGCTTCATGGCGGCGAACAGCGCCTCGCGGGTGTTCTCCCGCGCCCACACCGCCGCGTAGCCCGAAGCGACGATCTTCCAGTTCTCCCACAGTTGGCCGGCGGCCATGGCGTTTTCGAGGCGTGCCGGGCCGGGTTCGGATTCGGCGAACTTGCCGAAGTAGTTGTCCTCCGCCGCCGTGGCCAGCGAGGTGTGATTGTCGGTGCTGCCGATCATGCCGAACTTGAAGGGGTTGACGCCCAGCTCTGCCTCGAAGCCGAGGCCCAGTTTCAGCGCTCCGCGGGCGTATTCGTGGGGGAGCATCCAGTCTTCCTTGGGGGCGCTACGGCCGATGTTGTCCCAGCCCCAGGTCTCGAAGTCGGCGAATTCGTCATCGGGCGAAAGTGTCGGATGGGCTTCGCTGTCGCCCTTCACCTGGGTGACTTCGGCGATGGGTTCCCAGCGGGAGCGGAGTTGGGCATAGGCGCGGTCGAGGGGGCGGCCATCCACCGATTTCGAGGGGAACATCATGCCGTTGGACAGGTTGCCGTTGTGGGGGATGGCGATGACCTCGCCGCCGGTCTCGGCCTCGTAGTGGGCGAGCGCCCGCCACAGGTCCCGGGGGTCGAGGCTATCCTGCCCGGAGAATGGGGGCAGTCGGCCGGCCTTGTCCGCGCCGTCCTTGTAGATGACGACCCGGTGCAGGTTGTTGCCGTCGATCATCGAGGTCCACTCGTAGCCGGTGAACGCCGTGAACCGGCCGGGGTCGTTGTAGTCGTCCGCGGTTTGCGCCACGTCCTGCCAGATCAGCCTGCGGGTTTCGGACGGGAATGGCGGATAGGTCTCCGGGTCGTCCATGCTGCCGGTGAACGTGGCGATCATCTGTTCCGGATTGCCCTGGGCGATGAACGCCGCCCATTGCCGCCCGGCGTCGGTGTTCGCCACCAGCGGATCGCCCACGCCGAACCGGTAGTACCCGCCGAGATACTCGGCGTGGTCGGATACGACCAGGAAATCCAGCGGCCGGCGCAGGCGCACGCGCATGCCGTTATGGGCGGTCAATTCCTGGCCCCGGGCGAACCGGTAGGCATCCGCCGGCGTCAGGTTCATGTTGCCGAGCGAGTAGGCGTCTGCGGAGTTTCGCGAGTGCAGGTGGGTGTCCCCCCAGTACAGGTTGAGGGGGTAGTTCTTGCCCACCGGCGCGGAGTACCGGGAATCGGCGAGGGCCACCATTGAGGCCAGGCCGGCGATTGCGGCGCCGATCAACCTCGCGCGAGTGGCCCGTGCCCCGGGTTGGTGACGCATTTGGAACCCTCGTGCTGAGACCGCAATGGGCGGCGACTTTGCTGGTTCCAGGGCAAGGATGCAACTGCGCCTGTTCATGCGGGACGTACGGGTGTCCGGAAGGTGGGTGTCCCTGCTTTTTTAGGTGGGTGTCCCCAACGGGCCACCATCGGGCCAATGGGCCAGAGTTAGGTTTCCGAAAAGAGTGGTGTTCTGGTTGTGGCGATCACTATATAATATTTATTATATAGCGGTGGAGCGGACGAAACGGCAGGAGACTCGATGCTCTCATTCAAGGTAACTACCGTCGGCGCGTCAGCGGGCGTGATACTGACCAAGGAGGCCATGGCGCGGCTACGGGTAAAGAAGGGCGATACGCTGCATTTGACCGAGGCGCCGGACGGCAGCTATCGATTGACTCCCTACGATCCGGAGTTTACCCGGCAGATGGCGCTCGCCGAGGAGATCATGCATGACGACCGGGAGGTGCTGCGGGCGCTTGCGAAGTGAGCGACGAGGGCCCGGACGCCTGGGTATGGGTAAAACCATCGGCGGTGTTCGCGGTTCACGACCGCCAGATCGCGGAGCATGGTGGCCTGGACGGCATCCGCAACCGGGGCGCGATTGAGTCCGCCCTGGCACGCCCGGCCAATCTCGCGAACTACGGCGATGCCGACTGGGCCGATCTGGCCGCAGCTTACGCGTACGGGTTAGCGATGAACCATGGCTTTTCGGACGGCAACAAGCGCACGGCCTGGGTCACTGCGCGGCTGTTTCTTGTGCTCAACGGTGTCAGCCTCGAATTCGACGCGCTGGAGGCCGTGCAAGTGATGGAACGAATGGCCGCAGGGGAGGTTGGCGAACGCGAACTCGCCGAGTGGTTTCGAGCGCGCGGCTCCGGATGAGGAGGTCTGCGGCCATTCCGGGCTTGTTGCTGGCGGGCGGGCGGTCACGGCGGATGGGAGTCTCGGCAGGCGGGGACAAGTGCCTGATGACGCTCGGGGGCCGGGCTGTGCTCGAGTACGTGATCGAGCGGGCAGCGCCGCAGGTGGGGCGGCTGGTGCTGAACGCCAACGGGGATGCGGGAAGGTTCGCGCCGTTCGGGCTACCGGTGATTGCCGACAGTGTGGGGGAGGGCCTGGGGCCGCTGGCCGGCGTGCTGGCCGGGTTGGACTGGGCTGCCGGGCAGATGCCGGACGCGGGATTCGTGGCGAGCTTTGCGACGGATACGCCGTTCTTCCCAAAGGACCTGGTGCATGGCCTTTGCCTGGAAATCGAACGCGGCGCGGAGTTGGCCTGTGCGCGATCGGGCGGCCGCCTGCAACCGGTGTTTGCCCTGTGGCCCGTCGCGTTGCGCCATGAATTGCGCCTTGCGCTGGTGGAGGAGGGCGTTCGCAAGGTCGATCGATGGACGGCCAGGTACCGTCTTTCGGTGGTCGACTACGCTGTCGAGCCGTTCGATCCTTTCTTCAACCTCAATGAGCTTCCCGATCTTGCCGTGGCTGAAGGGCTGATCGACCTCTGATTCGCTCCCTCGTCCTAAAGGTAAGCCGGTGCCGGGAAACGGGATTCTTTCATTGCTAATCCGAAGCGGCAGGTATGCCAGCAACGAGCCGGGTGCCCCTGAACGTCGAGGTAGGTGTCCCTGAACATCTCTGAACATCGGCTAAGATGCCGCTCATGCGGGCAATGCTCTTGGAAAAACCCGGAGGCTCGTTCGCGGCGGCAGAGATGCCGAAGCCGGTGCCGGCGGCAGGAGAGGCGCTCATTCGCGTGCATGCCTGCGGTGTCTGCCGCACCGACCTGCACGTGGTGGACGGCGATATCCGTGACGGCCGCTATCCCATCGTGCCGGGGCACCAGATCGTGGGCACCGTGGAGGCGGTAAACGGAGTGGAGGCGCTCGAACCGGGCATGCGGGTCGGGGTGCCATGGCTCGGGTACACCTGTGGTACATGCGCCTACTGCCTGAACGACGCCGAAAACCTCTGCGATGCGGCGGAGTTCACGGGCTACCAGCGTCATGGCGGGTATGCGGAGTACACGGTGGCCGATGCGCGCTACTGCTTCGCGCTGCCGGAAGGCTTCTCCGACCTGGACGCGGCGCCGTTGCTGTGCGCGGGGCTTATCGGGTACCGGGCACTCTCGAAGGCCGGCGATGCCCGGCGGCTGGGGTTCTACGGGTTCGGCAACGCCGCCCACATCCTCACCCAATTGGCGGCCTGGCAGGGGCGGGAGGTCTTTGCCTTCACCCGCGACGGCGATGCCGGCGGCCAGGCGTTCGCACGGAGCCTGGGCGCCGTGTGGGCCGGGGGGTCGAGCGAGCGGCCGGAAACGGAGCTGGATGCCGCCGTTATTTTCGCCCCGGTGGGCGGCCTGGTTCCGGTGGCGCTGAAGCACCTGCGCAAGGGCGGCGTGGTGGTTTGCGCGGGCATCCACATGTCGGATATCCCGGCGTTTCCTTATGCAGACCTCTGGGGGGAACGACGCATCGTCTCGGTTGCGAATCTCACGCGGCGGGACGGCGAGGAATTCCTCGCCGTGGCCGGCAAGGCGGGCGTTCGTACGGAGGTGTCTACGTTTCCTCTCGAGTCAACGTCTCAAGCGTTGGATGAGTTGAGGGCGGGCCGAATCACCGGCGCGGCGGTGGTTGAGATCGGCTCGTAGGGCCCCGGAATCCACCGACAGCACCTGCCAGGCGCGCTGGTGGCGGCCGACGCTGCCGGCGGTGGGATGTCGGCTACTTTGAACCTGTGCCTGGACGTTGGAGGTCGGGTTCTGCGTGCCTGGCCCTGCTGATGGAGTCGCGAACGGCGTCCAGCGTGCCCTCTACCCGCGCGAGGCGTTCCCGCAGCCTGTAGAGGCATTCGGTCAGCGAAGTTTCCAGTTGATTTATGCGCTCGTTCAACTTTTCGATCGCCGCCCGCAGTTGGCCATTCTCCACCCGCATCTCCTCCCGCAGGGAACGATGGGATGTGGCAATGGCGATCAAGACGACGATTCCGGTTGCGATGATGGACCAGGCTTCAGGCGTCACTTCGAATTCTCCTGTTACCTGCCGCGAGACGGAACGGCTCGTACGGCTGGCCGTTTTCATTTGATATTGGTCACGCCATCGTACCGCCAAGCTGCTGGAACGGAAACCGGCAGCTACCCTCGCATTACTACAGAAATCGGCTACCGTTGATGTAGGACATCAGCCATGCCAGCAGTTGTGGCAACAATATCAGCGCGTTGCTCGATTTTCGGTACGGCCGAATCACCGGCGTGGTGGTGGTGGAAGTCGGAACGGATTTAAATGGTGGTAGGTTAGAGGCAGCGGGAAGGAAGCAAGGATGACTGAATCCACACGGGTAAAAGTCTGGGACTGGCCGTTACGGGTCTGGCACTGGCTGTTCGCGATCTGCATCGGCTGCCTGTTGTATACGGGCCTTTCGGGTGACCTGTCGCTGCTGAGTTGGCACATGCGCTTCGGCTGCGCGATGGTGGGGCTGGTGATCTTCCGGTTGCTGTGGGGAATCTGGGGCGGGCGTTACGCTCGCTGGGCGTCGTACCGGGTTGGGCCGCGGGCCTTTTTCAACCACTTTCGCGGCGGACGCGTGGACGATCCGCATACCGCGCCGGGCCGGGCCATGGCGGTCGCGATGGTGGTGCTTGCCGGTGTGCAGGCGGGAACGGGGCTCTTTGCCAACGACGCCATTTTCAACGAGGGGCCGCTGGCGCGTTATGTCTCCGGGGATACGTCGAACGATCTCACCTGGATTCACAACCGCGTGTTCATGGGCATCATCGCCTGCGCGGCCGTGCACCTGCTTGCGCATGCGGTGTACGCGTTACGCCGGGACCGCACGCCGCTCGCGATGTTCACGGGCTCGAAACCGGCGGATGTTGCGGAGACACCAGATTACTGGATGCGCGCGCTCGTCACCGCGGCGATTGCCGGCGGACTGGTCTGGGGTGCCCTCGAGTACTTCTAATCGGAGCAATAAACCGGTTGTCGGGGAATTACTCCTCGCGGTAGTTGTCGTGGCAGCCCTTGCAGGCGCCCCCCAGCGCCTGAGCGGCCGGGCCGATCCCGTCGCCGGAGGCGATGGCGTCGCGCAGGCCCTCGGCGGCGGCCTGGAAGTCTGCGACCTTGGCGGCGAAATCGTCCGGGTTTTCCCAGATTGCGGGCAGCGCGTGGCCGCCGGGGGCGTTTACCTCGAACACGGTACCGACGACCGCCGACAGGTCGGCGATGGCGCCGGCATGAAGCGCCAGGTGGTCCGAGTGGGGGACCTTGCCCTGCAGTATGTCGAAGAAGGCAACCGTGTGGCCGCCGATGGCTTCCATTGTGTGGTGGCGATAGTCCATCGCACCTTCGTCGGCGATTGCCGGGGCGGCTATCAGGACAAAAAAGACCAGAATGCGGGCTCGCATGAAATCTCCTCAAGACGATCGAAAGCGAAGTAGCGGTGCGGCTATTAAAGATCGCTTGGGCGGGCAAGGCAACCAGGCCTTGCGAAACCGGCTTCGGCAGTGGTGATGGTGCCGGCTACCGGGAACCGGCGCTCGACCGCCTTGCGTCCGGTTCATTCGGTCCGCGGCCGATTGCTGAATCGCGAATGACGCCCAATATGCCCTCGACACGAGCCAGGCGCTCGCGCAGTTCGATTTCTAGGCTGTTCAAGCGCGCGGTAACGGATGCTTCAACCTGACTGATACGCTCGCTCAACTTTTCGATTTCGCGGCGCACCCCGCCGATCTCTCTCTTTAACTCTGCCCGGAACTCTGCCCGGATGGAGCGATTGGAGGTGGCGATGGCAATCAGCACCGCGATTCCCGTTGCGATGATGGACCAGGCTTCAGGTGTCATGCCAAATACTCCTGTTGCCTGCCGCGAGACGGAACGGCTCGTACGGCTGGCCGTTTGCGTTTGAGTCGAGCCAGACCATCGTAGCGCGAGCCGGGCATAAACGGAAACCGGCGAATAGCTGCATCACGGCGCAGATATTGACTATCTCCGGTGTAGGAGATTTGCTATGCGAGCCGCGCCTCCAACTCATTGTGAAAGTGCTGCACGCGCAGTTCCTCGTCGCTGAGCCAGACGCGGTCGAACCCTTTCGAGGCCATGCCGGCCTGCACGCCGCCGAGCAGTTCACTGTCCTGGTCGATGGTGTCGGTCATGGTGCGGTTGCCGTTGAGGATCTCGGTGTGCTCGAAGAAGTCGCCGGGCTCGGCGATGTCGCTTTCAAGCCCCGCGAGCAGCCAGCACCGGGCCCAGATGCGTTCCCACTCCCGGTCCATCCATCCGGGGCTCAGGTAGCGCTCCTTGCTGAAATTGGCGTTGGCGACGCCGTTGCCGGTGTGATTGACAACCCTGATCGTCAAACTGCTGCTCCCTGCTGTTTCCCGTTTTCCCGTTCCTCGCGCGTCCAGCTACGGCGCCTCGCCCGTCCCGTCACGGCGCCTCGCCCTTTCCGACGTTGAGCGGCACGTCGAGGAATGGAAATACCTGTCAGTCTTTTTCGATTATGGCCACCGCCCGGCAGGCGGGCGCGCCGCAGTACTTGCGAAAGGTCGCCGTGACGAACGTCTCCCCGCAGGCCCGGCACTGCCGCTCCTGAATATCGACGCAGTGCTGCCGGCGCCGTTCGAGGATATTGGCGAGGCTGCGGTTGTCCAGAACCATCTCGCGAAACTCGGCATCGCCGATGTCGAGCAGGTCGAGCACCTCGCTCACCGTCCAGTGCGGCGACCGGAGCAACAGGCCCGCAGCCTCGACTGTCAACAGGGTTTCGGCCAACGCCGTTCACCAGGCAAACGCAAACGACGAATTATAGACCCAAAGACGGCCCGAGCCGTCATCGGGGCTCTGGGCCACCGCCGGCGACCGACAGTGCTCGTCCGCGGGAAACCGGCCGGATACACGCCCCGCCTCCACGGACTCGGGCATGGATCTGGTGTAGTCTGCACAAACATGAAATCCGCCTTGGGAAAGCAGTGCCCGTTCGTGCTGCTGTTGCTGCTGATGGCAGGCTGCGCCGCGGCGCCGCAGCCGCTGCAGTTCGTTGCCGGGCCTGACCCAGTGTATCCGCCAGGCGCAATGTCGGCTGGAATCGAAGGGCAGGTTACGCTCCGGTATGACATCAGCGTCGACGGAACCGTGTTCAATCTGCGAGTGGTGGAGGCCGAGCCCGAGGGGGTATTCGAGGAGGCGGCCCTGAAGGCGCTTGCCGAATGGCGCTTCCGCCCGCCGGTGGTCGACGGGCGCAATGTCGCACTTCGAGACCGGGTGAGCACCCTCGCATTCCGGCTGGGTGAGAGCGATGCCTATGCGGTATACTAGCCGCACCTATTCACGAATGAACTACTGCGGTCGTCAATAGCAGCGAAAACGCAGGGCGTGCTCCCGCCGCGTGCTCAACGTGCTGTAAAGCACGCCTCCGCGCGCTCTGGTCCGCGCCACCCAGCGTTTTCACTACTCTTGCCAACCTCGCTACGTCCGTTCGTGAATAGGTGCGGCTAGAGGCGCGGTATCTTCGCCGCAGGCTGTCAGGAGTATGTATGTTGGCAGGCCGGCCAAAAATGGTGCCCAGCAAGCTGAGCCCGAAACTCAAGTTGATCCTGCTCATTGCGTGGGTTTTGCTTTGGATCCCGTATTTCGGGTTTCTCTGGTTGACCGCCTAGATCGGCAGCGCCGGCGAAAAGCCGTGCTGCGCGACCAGGAACTTGAGAGATTTCCTACGTGAAATGTGGGCGGTTGCCCATTGCGCGGGCACCCGCTTTTCGTATTTCATTGTAGTGGGCATTCCTGCCGCCTGCCGGGTTCGGCGAGCGGCGGTGAGCAGTAGTGGATGTGGGTGTATTGCGCCGCTACGGCGGGAATGTCAAGAAGGGTCAACACCCAGGGCAAGCGGTAGTATTCGGGCATGGCAGAGCAGTCAGTAGTGCCGGAGCGCAGGATAAGCACCGAGTTTGTGGCGCTGATGTCCTTTGCGGTGGCTTCTGTGGTTGCCTTGTTGTCCCTCGTTGTCTGGCTGGACGGCAAGTTCGAACAGTTCGACGCCAAGTTCGTAGGCAAGTTCGAACAGTTCGACGCCAAATTCGAAGGCAAGTTCGAACAGTTCGACGCCAAGTTCGAAGGCAAGTTCGAACAGCTCGACGCCAAATTCGAAGGCAAGTTCGAGCAGTTCGACGCCAAGATCGAAGGCAGGTTCGAACAGTTCGACGCCAAGTTCGAACGCAGGTTCGAAAAGCTCCACCGGAAAATCGAAGATCTCGGCGCCGAACTGCGTTCGGACATCAGCGTTCTGCGAGCTGGCCAGGGATCGTTGGACAAACGCCTGGCGGTGGTAGAGAGCCATGTGCTCGGCATGCCGCAGTCCGCCCGTCCCGAAAACCTGGCGGCGCCCGCTTCCTGACATACCCCTCATTTGTGCCGATATGCCGCGGCATTGCCCTCGCTGGTAGAATTGCGGCATGAAGCGCACCCTGAAACCAGACGGATATTGCAGGGTCGGCAGGGGCTGGCCTTGCCCTGTTGGCGGCGTATCGTGAGCGAGCCTTCCCCGCAACTGCCGGAACAACAAGACGCCGGGCGCGAAATGCGGCTGGGCGAGCTGCTCGTCGCCCGCGGCCAGGTAGACCCGGCCGATGTGGAGCGCGCGGTGAAGATCCAGCAGCAGGTGGGCGGCCGGCTCGGCGCGCTGCTGGTGCGGGTGGGCGCCATCTCGGAAGACCTGCTGCTGAAGACGCTGGAAGAGCGCCTGGATGCCGTTTACCTGCGCAATGCCGAAGAGCTGCCGGACAGCCTGGAGGTATACCAGTTCATGGTGGCCTCCCCCGTCAGGCTCGACTGGCTGCTCGACCGCGCCGTGCTGCTGTGGCGCGACGGCGAAAACCTGCAGTGCCTGGCCCGCGACCCGCAAGACCAGGAACTACTGGGCACCCTCAACTATTTCTACCCCGGCGAGCCCGTAGCCTTCTACCTCGCCGCCAACCACCAGATCGACCGCCTGGTGGATTTCGTGCGCAAGGAACGCGCCATCGAGAACCTGTTCGCCGGCGGCGACGCGAAGCAACTGCGCGAGATGGCCGAGGAAGCCCCGGTGATCGAGCTGGTGAACAACCTGCTCTCCCAGGCAGTGGACCTCGATGCCTCGGATATCCACGTGGAGCCCTCCGAAGAGAACTTCGCCGTGCGCATGCGGGTAGACGGCATCCTGCACAGCCGGCTCACCCAGCCCGTTGAACGCTTCCCCGCGGTGGCTTCGCGCATCAAGCTCATCAGCGGCATCGACATCGCAGAGCGCCGCCTCCCCCAGGACGGCCGCATCACCGCCCGCATCTCCGGCAAGGAGATGGACATCCGCGTCTCCACGGTGCCCTGCGCCTTCGGCGAATCCATCGTGATGCGCATGCTGCCCAAGGAGCGCGACGACCTCGACCTGCCGGGCCTGGGCATGGACCCGGACCACCTGGAGATGTTCCGCGGCTGGCTGGGCGCGAGCAACGGCATCGTGCTGGTCACGGGCCCCACCGGCTCGGGCAAGTCCACCACGCTGTACGCGGCGCTCGGCGAGATGGACGACGGCGTGAAGAAGATCATCACCGTGGAAGACCCGGTGGAATACCAGATGCCGGACATCACCCAGATTCAGGTGCAGGCGGAGATCGGCTATACCTTCGCCCGGGCGCTCAGGGCCATCCTGCGCCAGGACCCGGATGTCATCATGATCGGCGAGATGCGCGACCTGGAAACGGCGGAAATCGCCATCCGCTCCGCGCTCACGGGCCACGTGGTGCTCTCCACGGTGCACACCAACGACGCCATCGCCAGCTTCACCCGCCTGGTAGACATGGGCGTGGAGCCCTTCCTGGTGGCCTCGCCCATCCGCGGCGTGCAGGCTCAGCGCTTGGTGCGCAAGCCCTGCTCGCATTGCGCGCAGCCCATGGAGCCGCCGGCGTATCTCGATGCGCACCTCGCCGCCATGCCGCCGGGCCTGCTCGGGCAGAACTGGGTGCACACCCCCGGCTGCCAGGCCTGCCAGCACACCGGCTACCGGGGCCGCACCGGCATCTACGAACTGGTGCCCATGAACGGCGAGCTGCAGGACATGATCGTGGCCGGCGCCCCGCTCAACGACCTGAAGCGCTTCGCCGCCGCCCAGGGCCACCGCAACCTGTTCCAGGACGGGCTGGTGAAGGCTTCACACGGCCGCACGACCCTGGATGAGGTCACGCGGCTGACGCTGGCGGACAACTGAAAGCCGGCGTGCCCGAATTCAACTACGAAGTATTCGACCGCCAGGGCCAGCGCCTGACCGGCCAGGTGCAGGCCGATTCCGCATCCGAAGCCGTGCGCAACCTCACCAGCAATGGCCACACGGTAGTGGAAGTGACCGAGCGCAGGACGGAACTGCGCCTCGCCCCGCGCCGCCGCCTGCGCGCCCAGGAAGTGACGGTGGCCTTCCACGAACTGGCCACCCTGCTCGAATCCGGCGTCTCCCTGGGTGACGCCATCACCGCCCAGAGCCGCGGCAGCCATCACCCGGCGCTGGCAACGGCGTTCACCGCCATGGGCAAGGGCCTCTCGCAGGGCGAGAACTTCCTGGGCGCCCTGCGCGCCAGCGAGCTGCCGGTGCCCGACTACGTCTTCCACCTGGTGGAGGCGGGCGAACTCTCCGGCCAGCTTGCCGCGGCGCTCCGGCAGGCGGTGGGCCAGATGGAGTACGACCAGAAGGTGGCCTCCGACTTCAAGAGCGCCCTCACCTATCCCGCCATCCTCATCACCGCGGGCCTGGCGGCGGTGTTCTTCGTGTTTGTGTTCGTGGTGCCCCAGTTCACCAACCTGCTCGAGCAGGCCGACGACCTGCCGCTGCTGGCCGAAGTGGTGCTGCGCACCGGCGCCTGGTTCAACGAGAACGTGCTGCTGGTGATTGCCGGCGCCGTGGCGCTGGCTGCGCTGCTGGTTACCCTGTTCCGCCGTCCCGCGGTGCGCCAGCGCTTCATGGACAGCCTCGCCCGCCTGCCGCTCTTGAGCGACTGGCTCTCGGAAGCCGACACCGCCAAGTGGGCCTCGGTAATGAGTGCCATGCTGGCAAGCCGCGTCGAGCTGATGGACGCCCTGGGCCTCGCCGCAAGGGGCGTGCGCATCTCCCGCCGCCGCACGGGCCTCGGCCGCGCCGAAGCCGATGTGCGCGGCGGCGTATCGCTGGCCGAAGCCCTGGAAAAGCAGGACGCCCTCACCCCCACCGGCTACAATCTGGTGCGGGTCGGCGAGCAGTCTGGCCAGCTTGCGGAAATGCTGCGCTCGCTGGCGACGCTGTACGAGCAGAACAGCACGCGGCGCATGAAACGCTTTCTCAACCTCATCGAGCCGCTGGCCATCCTGCTCATCGGCGGTTTTCTCGGCTCGATCATGATCGGCGTCATCCTGGCCATGACCAGTGTCAACGAGGGGGTGCTGTGAACGGAACGGTGAATCTTAAGGAACAGAGGCGGCGCGTATTCCGGCTCTGGTTGGCGGGGCGCGGAATGCGAGGAACGAACCTTCGGGCGCGCAAAAAGGGTTTTTCCCTCATCGAACTTATGGTGGTGCTGGTGATCCTCGGCCTGCTCACCGGCCTGGTCGGCCCGCGGCTTTTCGGCCGCGTCGATGCCTCCAAGGTGCAGACCGCCGAGACCCAGATAAAGATGCTGCGTGGTGCATTGCAGACATACCGGCTCGACATCGGCACCTATCCGAGTACGGGCGAGGGCCTGGAAGCGCTGATGAGCCCTCCGGCCGAAGTCGCGGACTACTGGAGGGGCCCCTATCTGGAAGACGAGTTGCCCCTCGACCCCTGGCGCGAGCCCTACAAGTACGAACAACCGGCGGAAACGCTGCAGGGATTCGCGCTCTATTCCCTGGGCGCCGATTCCGAGAGCGGCGGCGATGACATCAACGCCGATATCGGCTACTTGCCTGACTAGGGGAGTTCACCAACTGGCGTCGATATCTCACGTAGACTTGAGCAAATTGACTATTGAAGGAACCACGGCACATTGCCGATCATTGCCGCCGTGGCTATCTGCCGGAGCAGGATTCGAGCATGGCCGATCAGTTGGAACTGCCGGCGCGCAAACTGAGCGCAGAGTTTGTTGCGATCGTGGCAATCGGCGTAACGGTTTTGGCGCAAGCTGCCTGGCTCGACGGCAAGATCGAGCGGCTTGACGGCGAGATCGAGCGGCTTGGCGCCGAGCTGCGCTCAGAGATCAGGGATGTGCGTAACGACCTGGGCGCGAAGATCGAGGCGCTGCAAGCCGGGCAGGCATCGCTCGACAAGCGCCTTGCGGTGGTGGAAAGCCATGTGCTCGGCCTGCCCCACGATATCCCCACCGAAGGCCGCCCCGAACCGGCTTCCTGATTTACCCCCCGCCGCAGAGCGCGTATTGGGCGGCCGGGGGAAGATGTACTTCGCCGCGGAGGGAATGTTCTGCACCGATCTGGACGGCTCTGGCAGGGAGGCGCTGATTACTTCGCTGCCCTGGCCCCAGGACACCGCACCCGGAATGCAGAGGTGGCTCCGGGCCCGGCGGTTCGACAAGCCGGGTCTTGAGCCCAGTTTTTCCCGAAGTTGTGGGATGATGGCTGCAATTTTGCAGATCCCTGTCGGAGCCGTGCCGGGACGTGGCCATGCGGAAACAGGGTTTGACCGACACACTCGCCTGCGTCGCTTTCCTTTGCGTGTGCGCTCTGCGCCTGCCCGTGGGCACAAGCGCTGCCGGATTCTCATTCGAGAGTTGGCGGACTGCTTGACCCCCGAGCCGAAAAGGTTACTGACGCCTGGAATCGCCAGCCGAGGCCACCGGGCGCGACGAAAGCAGACGTCGAGATCCGCCGGGCCGACATCACCGACGCGGCAGCTATCAAAATCGACACTCGCGATGCACGGTGTTGAATCGCTGCCGAGACGCCACAAAGGACTGAAGCCGGTCACGTAGGAATTATGGTACGCGGAGACGCTACGCTGTTTGTGATCTTGCAATGGACCGAGGAGCGATTCGAGGAAGCGAAGTACCGCACCGGCATTCACTCCAGCGCCTGAAACGTCGCCTGGCAGAATTGTAACGTCCCACGTTGTAGGCGACGATGGCCAGATGCTGACCAGAGAAAATGGTCCCCGAGCCCAGAGCGCTAGGTATGACGCGGAATGCGTGCATGATGTTCAGGCATCGGACGATTGTATGCGGGTGCCACGGCTGCTGCTGGGTCTAGTAGTTGTGCTGCTGGTCGCGCCAGGGTCCGTGGCCGCGGTGCCGAAAGACCGGTTGGTGCCGGAGAGTACCTTGGTGGAAATCCGACGTGCTGCCGAACACGGCGAAGCGAGCGCGCAGTTCAAGCTGGGAGTCCTCTACGACGAGGGCGAGGGGGTTGTCGAGGATGCAGAGGCGGCGGCGGTCTGGTACCGCCGGGCGGCGGAGCAGGGCCATGCGGGTGCCCAGACGCGTTTGGGTGTCATGACCCACGAGGGAGACGGTGTACCGCGGAACGATGCCGAGGCGGTGAACTGGTTTCGACGGGGCGCGGAGCAGGGATTCGGTCCCGCCGAGTACGCGCTCGGCGTCATGTACAGCACCGGGTACGGCGTTGCAGCCGACGTGGTGGAGGCCGTGGGTTGGTTCGGCAGGGCGGCCGAACGGCAAAACGGATTGGCGCAGCAGGCGCTCGCCGATGCGTATCGTCACGGCAAGGGATTTCCCCGGAGTCCGTCTCGCGGGTACGCCTGGTATCACCTCGCTGTCGTGAACGGCCAGGACGAAGCCAGGACACTGCGGGACGAACTCGGCAATACCATGACGCTGGGCCAGCTTGCCAACGCCGAATTGCGCATAGGCACCTTTTACGAGAAAGGTCTAGGCGTTGCCCAGGATTCGTCCGAGGCGGCGGTTTGGTTCCGAAAGGCAGCCGAACAGGGCCAGGCTGCCGCGCAGTTCAACCTGGGCCTCCTATACAGGCACGGAAGGGGCGTTGCGCGGGACATGGCTGAGGCCACGGTTTGGTTCCAAAAGGCGGCGGATCAGGGGGAGCCGAGGGCTCAGTTCAGCCTGGGCGTCATGCATCGGTTCGGGTACGGGGTGCCAGCGGACGCGGCGAAGTCAGTGGCCTGGCTCACAAAGGCGGCGAGGCAGAAACACGTAGAAGCGCAGGTGGCCCTGGGTGAAAGCTACCGGGCCGGGAGTGGCGTCGCTCAGGACGATGCGCAGGCGGCGCATTGGTTCCTCCAGGCGGCCGAACAGGGCAGTGCCCTCGGGCAGGCCAGCTTGGGTGACATATATGCGGAGGGTCGTGGCGTGCCCAGCGACCACACTCAGGCGGTGCGGTGGTACCGCCAGGCGGCGGAACAGGGGGTGGCCCGAGCCCAATTCAACCTGAGCACCTACTATCGCCTTGGCCGGGGCGTGTCGAAGAACGATGTGCGGGCTTACGCATGGCTGGAGATGGCTGCATTGGGGGGAGTCGCGCGAGCGCTACCGTTTCAGGAGTCGCTCGCCCGGTCCATGACTCCCGAGCAGATTGCCGAGGCGCGGGCGCTGTTCCGGGAACTGGCAGCTCGGATCCCCGGAAAAAGCGAGGGGGGTAAAGTGGATGACCGAGCGTTTGCCAGCGACCGTGAATGATCTCGGCGCTGGTGTCGGGTGGGCTGCGATCAGCCTCGTCGCGTCACGTGATCCGTCAACCATGTGCGCAGAGCGATGGTCGGCGAATTGGACTTAGTTGAGGGGAAGCGAGAACTCTCCAAAAAGGCGGTAAGCAAGCGGACCAGAGATTAGCTAGTTCCTGTCCGTAAAAGCGGACTTTCGCGCGGGGAGGTTGATGGAAAGCGACTGCGGATTATCTCACGGGAAGCGACCCCATCGACAAAATATTTGAGTTGAGCGGTGTGAGGATCGACCGGCAAGCGAATATC
>CAZWZH010000185.1:0-39496 GCA_964638775.1 uncultured Pseudomonadales bacterium | reverse complement strand
GACAACCCTTTGGTGTCGTTGCCAAGCTCCAGGTCGTTCGAGTTGAAGTGCACGGTCTGGCCGCCCGCCAGCATCAGCGTCGATACCGGATAGTCCGCCTCGGTATCGTCAAAGGCGTCTATGGTGACCTCGCCGGCTTCGGCGGAGTGGTTGATAACGCGGACAAATCCCTGTCGCCCCAGGGGATCCGAAGCCGATGGAAACATCGGCACGGTGTGCACCCCCCCGATCACATTCGCCGGGGCGGTCGAGAGGTTCGTCAGGTGGCCGGTCGGGCTTCGCATCAGGCTCAGCACCCGTATTCGCCGGTCGGACTCGACCAAGAGCCGCCACTTGCCGGTACCGTTCCCCAGGGCGCCGTCGAATCCGGCGCCTCCGGACTCCAATTCCTGGGCGTCGAGCGTTCTCGCGGACCCGGCGGGGATGGAGGTCTGAATCCCGCCCCCTGCCGCCATGCCCGCGTCGTCGGTTCCCGTGATGCTCACCGCGGCTGCCCGTTCCGTGGGGTTGATCATGCGCAGCCGACTCAACTGGTTCAGGTTGCTTCCGGGATTGAAGACGACTATCCGGTGCCGGCCGTTCCCGTCCACCGGCGCCGCGTCGTGGATCGAGGTCAGGAAACCGTCGGCGGGCGTGCGGATGTAGCCCAGCGCCTCGATGTCGAGGCCGCTCGAAAGCGAGAGCCACCAGTCACCGTTGCCTGCCCCGGTTCCCACAGGCAACCCCTTCCCCGGGTTGCCGTCTTCCAGGTCGCTCGAATTGAAGTGAACGGTCGCGTTGGCATCGATCCGCAACCACACCGGATCGAATGAACCTCCCTCATCGTCAGTGGCGGTGATCCGGACCGTACCCGATTGGGCGGAGTGGTTGATGACGCGCGAGAAACCCTGGCGAATCCCGTCCGAGGCCGACGGGAACATCGGCAGAACCTGACTCCCATGCGTGCCCTCGGCCACCACGGTCACCGTCGCGGACGCGCTCGCGGCGTTTCCCGCGAGGTCGGTCGCGGTGAACGTCACCCGGTGTTGCCCGACCGGCAGGGGACCGCCGGGATCGGTGGTGATGGCGATGTCACCGGGCGAGTCGACATCGTCCGACACCGTCAGGTGGGCGAGCAGCAGCGATCGGGTGACGGCGGCGCCTGCGGCGGAGTGGGCTTCCACCTCGAAGTCGGCAACCGCGATCTCGGGCGGCGTCTCATCGACGCTGCGGGATGCGTCGAGCGGGTAGGCATCGTCCGTGTCGGCGACGCCGTCGTTGTCGTCGTCACCGTCGCAGGCATCGCCCTCGCCGTCGGAATCCGTGTCCGTCTGGTCGCGGTTGGCGACATTCGGGCAGTTGTCTTCTGTGTCCGACACACCGTCGCGGTCTCGGTCGATGCCCTGGGGCGGGCGATGGGCATCGACGGCAGGCGCGCCGCGTCCGAAGATCAGAATGCCGTGGCTTCGCGTACTCAGGTACAGGTGCCGGTCATCCGGACTCACCGCGAAACCCGCGGGAGCGCTGAAGTCCGGCGGCGGCGCCCGGTTGAAACGATCGCCCTGCCAGTGGGCGACTACGTCCGACCCTACGGCTTCCCCGGTGGAGGGGTCCAATCGCCCCGTGAACGCCAAGCCCGAACAGATCACGTCGGCAGCGAGGACGTCGACAGCGGAGACACCCCCGCGAATGTCCGCGAACCCGCAACTGACCGTCTCGTAACTCGGTGACTCCCAGAACTGCGGCAGCGCCGCAACCCATTCCGGCCGCAACGGATCCTCGAGCGAATAGAACACGGTTTCCGGATTGGCGTTGTCAGATACGACCAAATGTCCACCGTCGTCACTGATCGCCAACGGCACATGGCGATTCCGGTAGTCGGAGAAGGACCTGTTCGGGCGGATTGTTGCCGCGAATTCGGTCCTTGCAAGCATGCCGGTGTCCGCATCACGCTCGAATACGAGCAGGTCGCCGGATGTCACAGCGTACAGCCGCTCTCCGCCGCTGGACATTATCGCTCCCAGAACCCCGCCCGTCTGTTCGGACTGCACGAACCCCAAGCCGGACGTCTCTACCGTGTACGCGGCCACTCCCCAGGAACCGTATCGGTAAAGGTGAGAACCATCAGGGCTGAGCAGGAGGCCGGAACTGCCGCAGTGGCCGGGCGCGCCAGTAACCACAAGGTCGCCGCCGTCATCGAGTTCCGGACCCTCGGCGGCGGGTGCGAACGAGCGCCAGGCACTGCAGTCCGTCGGCGAGTTCGCGACCAGCCGGTTCCGATCCGGATCCCAGATCAACGATGCGTCCGCGAGGTCGAACCCGGTCTCAAGCGTTTGCACGAGGTCGAGTTGCCCGGTTGCCTGATCCCGTTTGAATACCTGCAGGCCAATCCCGGAAGCCAGGTAGAGCGCCGTGCCCCGGGGGTGCATGACGAGACTGCCGGGATTGCGGATCTCGACCGGATCGCCGCGCGAGTTCCGCTCGCCATCGGCCAACCGCCCCGCATAGTGGAGCCAGCCCGGATCTTCGGCTTCCTCCCAACGTAGCGTAAACGCGCCGCCCCGCCCGTCGCCGACGACGCCGAGGGCGATGGTGTAACGGACGCCCGCCGTCACCTCGAACAGCAATTCGTTTTCGTTGCGCTGCCAGCGGCTGGAGCCGATGAGGTCCAGACCGCCGAGTCCATCCGCAGAATCGCGGTGGATCGTCAACACCCAGGGCCCCCCGCTGCCGTCAACCGCGAACCGGACCCAGCCCGAAGCGCCGGCCTCGTAGGTCCACCACAGGGTCGAACGCCCGAGAACGGCGCTTCGTGCACCCCTCGTCCCGGTCGCGAACCGGTTCGAACCGGAGACCGTTCCGGAGGAACCGGTGATCCGCGCGGCCCCGGGAACCTCGTCGTTGTCCGGTGTCGCTCCCCAGACCAGGTTTGCCGACATCCCGTACTGCTCGTAAGCGGCCGGGTGCCCGGTGCCCAGTCCTGCGGCTATCCAGTACCTTTCTCCGCCCACGGCATCCAGAAGGAATTCGAACGGCGCCCCGGGCCCGCTCTCCGCGACCAGGCGCAGGTTTTCCAATTGCGTCCCCGTGAACATCGTCAGGCGCAATTTCGGATAGGTCGGCACCACTTCCCCAACATCTTCGATGCGCCACGTATAGAGGCCGTTCTGCGGGGCATCCCACCGCCACCACTTGGTCCGGACGCCGGTTTCGGGGGGTTCGTCCGGTTCAACGGTCGCTTGGCCGTCGACATCGATAACCTGTTCCCCACGGACCCGTTCTCGATCGGCTGAGCGTCCGCGAACCTGTCGTTGCCGGTGCGTGGTGTCTGGAGATCCCAGGAAAGCCGGTACGGGCTCGGGCTGGCCTGGCCACCGGACTCGGCGACCGCAATGCGATACTCGCTGCCACCGCGAGCCAAAAGGTAGGCGTTGGCGGACGGCCTTTCGGAAAGAAGCCGCAATGTCGATAGGCTGTCGCCTTCAAAGGCAAGCACCTGCTTCGGGTTCGGAACCACGAACAGCCAGGCGCCATCCGCGGGCGCCGTCCACCGGTACCAGGTGGTGGCGGCCGCATCGCCGAACGACTCGCCGGCCTGCAGGGTCGCCCCGACGCTGCTGCCTTCCACACGGCCCGACTCGCCATCCAGGGCAACGGCGTTGGCGAAGTCGTCGTTCTCGGGACGCCCGCCGGGCGACCAGCGAAGGTCCATTGCGGCGCCTCTGGAGAAACTGCCGACGCGGACGCGGTACGTCCGATCCTTTTCGGCGAAGAAATCCGCTTGCCAGAGCGAGGAAGCCACCTCGCGAAGGGCCGCTATCCCATCGCCCTCGAAAACGTGTATGCGGTCGTTGCGCGCGATGTCGTCTCGTTGACTGTAGTCGGCCGCGAGCGCGGGGACCTGGAACCGGAACGTGCCGTCGGACGGCGCCGTCCAGCTATACCAGACGCTGCCCGCCGGCCGGCCTCTCCGGGCATCGAACACCGGCTCACCCGGCTCGGGCGTGGCATGGAGCAGATCCAGGGCCGCGGTGCCTTCTTCGTCTGCGATCACACTGGCGTTGGCGAAGTCGTCGTTGGCGGGTCTCGCCGTTTCCGGGCGAATTCCGGAACCCACCCCGACCGAAACCGACCCCGCGCTACCGTTCCAGGCGCTGGCCGTAAACAGGAGCCGGGCGCCGTCGGCGTCGTTCACACCTTTTACTGTGAGGCGCAAAGTGACTTGCCGTTCGTCCCCGACGGCAACTTCTCCGATCGGAATCGAAGCCCCCAGATGGATCGGTCTGTTGAACCTGCTGTAGCCCGAGGGAACCGGAGTTTGCGCCTCATCCTCCAGCTCTACCGGGACGCCGTCTTCC
Source organism: uncultured Pseudomonadales bacterium (assembly GCA_964638775.1). Classification (GTDB taxonomy): domain Bacteria; phylum Pseudomonadota; class Gammaproteobacteria; order Pseudomonadales; family Azotimanducaceae; genus Azophilus. The sequence continues at coordinate 35,159 of CAZWZH010000185.1, read as the reverse complement.
CTTGACAGGGTCGCGCCTTCGATCGTAACGAGTTGGTTGCAAGGGGACGCCCCGTCGGCCCGGCAGTCGATGTGCAGCCGCGTTCCCGCGGCCACGTACGCGTCGGAGGTGAGGGTGAGGGTCAGTTCGTGTTCGCCGTCTCCCTGAATCCTCTGCCGGTCCGCGTCGACCGTGAGCATCGGCGTGGACGATCCCCGGATCACCGTCCAGGCCACCGCGGCCCGCGGCGCTTCCGTATAGACGCGGTGGGCAAGCACCTTTGCCCTGTAGGTGCCCGGTTCCGGGTTCCTGACGATGATCCACTCGACGTTGTCCACGCGCGAGCGGGACGAGTGATCGCCGCACGCCTCCACCGCGCAGTCGCCATCCCGGTCCAGCCACAGGTCGAGGTCGTTGAGTACCGTGCTCGCCACCGCATCGGCCGGCGGCTCGTCCCAGGTCATCACCACGTCCAGGCGGCTCGCCCCCGCCGGCACCTCGATGTTGTGGTAGGCGTACTCGCCGTTCTCGAGTTCCGCCGTCGCACTGCCGCTTTTCCATCCATCGGCCCGGTCGCGATCCAGCGCCGAGGCGCGCGCCGACACCTTGCCCATCCCGAACCGGGCCTGGATCGATCCCGGCCCAGAAGTGTTGTCCAGCGGAAACCCGGCGCCTTCCTCCAGCCACGGGTCGGGACGGACGGCGCTCGCCATCAGCCGCGCCCGAGTCAGTGCGGGCCGCTCCTTGTGCGCTGGTACGGCATCCATCAAGAGCGCTGCGACGCCCGCCACGGCGGGCGACGCCATGCTTGTCCCATTGATCGCGCGGTAGCCGCCGCGGCTCCCGTCACCCTGCGCGGAGAACACACGCACGCCGGCGCCGACGACGTTCGGCGCCAGCCGTCCGTCGGCGGTCGGCCCATGGCTGCTGAACCAGGCGAGTGCGCCGCCATCCAATGCGGCGCCGACGGCCAGCGAGTTTTTCGCGGCGCCGTAGTTGGAGAAACCGCTGATTCCCGCGTTTGCCTGGGAGACCACGTACAGTTGCCGGTGGCTCCACACCGTGGAATCGAGTTTGCGGGCACCGGCATCGCGTCCCTCGAAGACCCGCGCGCTCGCCGACAGGCTCATGTTGACGATCAGGGGCTTCACTCGCTCTGACATCCGGCCTGACTCGCTGCAGCCGGATTCACCAGCGAGATAGTCCATGCCCGCCCGGATGCTGTCTCCGAAACCGGCGCCGTAAGAGTCCAGCACCTTCGCGAAACGGATGTGGCGCACCCCGGGCGCCATGCCAGCGAAGCGCTGATCGACGAATCCGTTGCCGGCAACCGTGCCGGTCACGTGCGTTCCGTGGCCGTGCGAGTCGATCCAAAGTTCCTCGTCCTCGACCAGCGGTCCGTCCGGGCCGTACCAGCCGGAGTTGTAGGCGAAGTTGGCGCCGCAGATGCTGCCCCGGTGGGAGGCGATGTCCAGATGGTTGATGTTGAGCCCCGTGTCCATCACCGCGATCGGCACGGAACTGCCCGCGGTTCCGGAGAAGAGTCCCGGCGAGCCGTCGTAGGCACGCAGCGCATCGGCCCCCATCGCCGGAACCGCGGTGTCGTGGGAAGACTCGACGATGAGAATCGGTTCGATGGCCAGCACATAATCGGCCGCCGCCAACGCCTGGATCACGTCCTCCCGCACGTTCGCCCGGTACACGCGGAGGCCCGCATCGTAGCCGCCCACGACCGCGCCGAGATCCTCCATTGCCCGGCGCCAGAGGCCGTCGGCATCGTCCGCCATCAGCGTGACGTACACTGGCGTCAACCCGTCGGGGTCGTGCGGAATCAGACCGTCATCGAACGACGTCAGCTTCGCATCCGGTGGCATCGCCCCAATGGCGTCGACCGCATCGAGCGCCGAGATCGCCTCGAGGCTGGACGCATCGCCCGGTAGCCGTGCCCGGACCATGCGCCCCGAGCTTCCGACGATCTGCGCGCCGGCGCCGTTCAGGTCGCGTGCCAGGTCGGGGAGCCGCGCATCCGCGGCGAGCCGGACCCACCCGAACGACCAGCCGCGCCCGGCGGCGGCTGCCTGGCGTGTCAACCCGGCGACGGCGTCTGGCGAGTCCAACCACTCTCGGCCCCTGTGATCCGCTTGCCCGTCGAGGGGCTCGCCATCCATCCGGTCTTTGGCCATTTCGCCGTGGTGAGTGACAAACGAATAGCCTTCGGGCGGGGCGTTTGGCTCAGCAATCCCGGGCCCGGGGCCAGCATCGTCGACTCCGTGTATATGCGGTGCGGATTCCGGGTCCGGCATCGTTACACCGTGCCGGCTCTCTTCGGCTATCCGGGCGGTTCCCGCTGCAATGATTCGCTCGGAATGCGGCATCGATTCCGAGGCCGGTCCCGAGTCCGTCGCAAGCCGAACCCGAGCAGCGTGGAGGGCAAGACCAACGGCGACCAGCATGACGATGGTCACGGCGATCCACGGCGCCTTACTCATCGGAAGACTCCAACCCTTCTGACTTGGCGACCTTCCATCGATCCGCCGCCGTGGGCTATTCCGCGCAGCTTATCATCAGGCGCGCCGGCGGAGGGTTCGCCGACGCAAGGAACGCGTAGAGGTGGGCATCTACCTGATTTCCACCGATGTGGAACCGCAGTTGTTGGCTGTCCGCCGTTCACAGGGCACCTCGGTTGCACATACCGAAAAGGTGAAAAAGCCGCGTTGCACGGATCCGACCCGATGGTCATCGACCGTCGCGGATTCGCCGGGAGCCAGCGGCGGAATCTCCGCCTCGGTGCCGTTCCCGAACCTCAGCTTCGCGGGACCCGAGGCGCCGTCCCCCCGGTTCATCACGGTCACGGTCAATTCGATCGGTTCGCCGATGAACGCGATGCCGAAGAGGTTGTGCCTGACGCGTGTGATGTCGAGGTCCGGCGGTTCTCCCACCAGTATCTCGACGGGGCGGGAGCAGTTGTTCGCCGTGGCGGTGTCGCCCGCGGCGTCGTCCACGCAGGCGCCGCAGAAGTAGCATCCGTCCTCGTCGGGGGCCGTCAGGCCTGTGGATCTCGCCGAGGAGGCCGATGCGGCAAGGTTGCCCACCGCCTCGGAATTCAGTTCGGTGTCGTCCGCAGAGATCAGGGCGTCCGTGGACCGGTAGTAGCGCAGCGTAGCGGCCGGCGACTGGCTGTTGCCGCGGTTGCGGACCGTCACGCCGAGGTCGAAGGAGGCGCCCGCCCCCGGTTCATGGTCGCTCGCCGTCGCGGAGTCGACGATCAGGTCGAATCCTGCGGGTTCTGCCGGAATTGCGTAGGAATAGACCTCCTCGTCCGTTTCATCCAGCACGTAGAACTTCCCACCTGCGTTGGCGATACCCCGCACCAGGCCGTTGTCGGCATGCAGGTTGAAGTCCGACGCCGCATCGTGGAGCCCGTTCGACCAGTATGCGTAGACCTTGTCGTCGTCCGTATCGCCCACATAAAAGCGGTCGTTCACGTAGGCGAGCCCGTCGGCACTCCCGTTGAGAGAATGCAGCGCAAAATCGGAAGCCGGTTCGCGCTGCCCGTCGCCCCGGTAGGCGTAGACTTTCGCGTCCCGCCAATCGAGCACGAAGAAGCCGCCGCCGTCGTGCGCGATGCCGACGCCGTTGTGGTTCAGGACATCGAAGTCGAATTCCGACGATGGGTCTCGCTGTCCGTTCGCTCGATAGGCGTAGACTTTGTCGTCGTCGATGTCGACAACGTGGAAACGGTCATCGACGTACGCAAGGTCCGTGGCGGACGCGTTGGCGGAAACCAGGTCGAAGTCGGACGCGGGCTGGCGCTGTCCATCGGACGAGTACGCAAAAACCTTGTCGTCCCCGGCGTCGACCACATGAAAACGGCCGCCGGCATGCGCTATCCCCTTCGGCTCGCCGTTGTCGCCGACGAGATCGAACGCCTCGGCCCCGTCGTCGCCAACGTCCACGCGCACGCCGAATCTCGTGCAGTTGTTGGGATCGTCGGGCTCTCCGGGCACCGTATCGACGCACGCGCCGTAGTAGTGCGTGCCGGTAGACGACGGCGCTGTAAGCGTGATCGTCCGTTCGCTGCTTCCCGCCGCAGCCAGCGCGCCGAGCGCCTGCGTTCCCACCTCGTTGTCGCTGTCGGAAATCGATGAGTTGGTGGAACGATAGTAGCGTAACCTGCTGGCGGGTGCGGCCCGATCGCCAAGGTTGCGCACGGTGACGGACAAGGTGAAGGAACTGTCCGCATCCGGTGTCTGGTCGCTCACTTCGGGCGCCTCGACGGCAAGGTCCGGCCCGGGAACCGACACGGGTACGGCGCTCGAGCAGTTGTTGTCTTCGTCAAGTTCGTCGATGACCGGGTCGATGCAGGCGCCGTAGTAGTGATTGCCGGAATGCGACGGCGCCGTCAGCCCGATGGTAAAGGACTCCGTGCCGTCGGCGTCGATTGCAGCCACGGCATCGGAGCCCACTTCGGTGTCGGTTGCGGAGATCGTGCTGTTGTCGGAGCGGTAGTAGCGCAGTGTCGTCGCCGCCGACCGGGACATGCCCCGGTTGGTCACCGTGGCGCTGAACGTGAAATCGGCGCCGAGACCCGGCGCCTCATCGCTCACCGAGGGTGACTCGACCGCCAGGTCGGGTCCATCGGGCTTGTAGACGTACACCCGGTCATCCGAGTCGTCCAGCACGTAGAATCGGCCGTTATAGGCGACCATTCCGGTCGGTGAGCCGTTGTCGCCGTCCAGGTCGAACTCGGCAGCGGTGTCGCGTTGCCCGTTCGAGCCATAGGCAAACACCTTGTCGTCGAACCGATCCGCCACGTAGAACCAGCCCTCGTGGTGGGCCAGCCCTTCCGGCCACCGGTTGTCCCGCACCAGGTCGAATTCCGCGGTGGAGACGCGCTGTCCGTCGGCTCCGTAGACATAGACCTTGTTGTCGGAATCGTCCAGGACGTGAATACGGCCGTTGACGACGGCAAGACCGGCCGGGTTGCGATTTTCAAAGGCCAGATCGAAGTCGGCGCCCGGGTCGCGTTGTCCGTTCGTCGCATACGCGTACACCTTGTCGTCGCTGCCGTCCACCACGTAGAACCTGCTTCCGCCATGTGCGATCCTCTCCGGTCTGCCGTTGTCGGCGTCGAGATCGAAGTCCGAGGCGGCATCGCGCTCGCCGTTGGTCCGGTACGCATACACCTTGTCGCGAATCCAGTCCGCAACGTAAAAGCGCCCGTTGGCGTAGGCGATGCCGGCGCTTAAGCGGTTGTCGCGATCCAGATCGAAGTCCGCGCCTTCCGCCGGGGCTGAATCCGCCACGGTGATCCGCACGCCGCCCGAGCAGTTGTTGCCGGTATCGGTTTCCCCCGTCACACCGTCGACGCAGGCGCCGTAATAGTAGGAGCCCGCTGCCATCGGCGCGGCCAGCGAGATCGAACGGTCGACACTGGCTGCCGATGCAAGCGCGGCAACCGACTGCGAGCCCACCGTGGTGTCCGAGCCGGAAATCGCGGCGTCGTTCGAGCGGTAGTATCGCAGCGCCGTGGCCTCCGCGCGGGCGTCGCCCCGGTTGCGGACGACCGCTGAGAGCGTGAACGAACCGCCGGCTCCGGGGTTCGTGTTGCTGACCGAGGGCGACTCCACGACCAGGTCCGGGGCGCCCGCGCCCCCGTCGCGCACGACCGTCACCGTCACGCCCGCGGAACAGTTGTCGGTGCGGTCGGATTCGCCCGCAACCGTATCGACGCAGGCTCCGTAGTAGTAGGTGCCAGGGTCGGCGGGTGCCGAGAGGTCGATCGATTGCTCGCTCTCGCCGGTAACCGAAAGAGCGCCTACGGCCCTGGACCCCACAGCCATGTCTCCCGTGGAGACCGTTTCATTCGATGATCGGTAGAAGCGCAACGTAGTGGCGGCGGAGGCCTCGGTACCACTGTTGCGAACGACTGCCGTCAACATGAACGAGGCACCCGTAGCGGGCATGCTGTCGCTCGTGGAAACCGCCGCGACCGCAAGGTCCGGCCCTTGGGCAATACCGCCCGGCGGCGTGGGCGCCACGTTTTCGATCGTCCAACTGTCGTCCTGGTTGCGACCCGCCACGAACGTGAAATTGATGCCGTTGATGGTCGTATCGAGAAAGTCCTGACGGTTACCGCTGCAACTGGTGAAACCCTGGCCGCGCACGCACGACGTGCCGCCCGCTTCGACGTCGAAGGTGAACGGCGTCTCGAAGATGTCACAGGAAGCGGCCGGAGCGATCACGTCGCCGGGGCGGCAGTAGGCGTCTGTCCCCGCTCCGGACGACGGTATCTCTTCCAGACGCCAGCTCGACTCGCCACTGCTGCCGTCGTCGCACCTGAAGCTCAGGATGCCCGCGGTCCGCGACTGGAAGGTGAGTGCGTAGGTGCAGCGGTTGCCGTCGTCGTAGTCGAGTGCCACCGTCGCCCGGTTGCGCCCGGTGTGCGTGTAGGTGTAGCCGCCCTCGTAGACCTGGGCTCCTTCGGTCTGCCGAAAACGCCGGCCGGCCAGGAAATCCACAGAGCCGGCCGGGTCGTCGCCGACGATCCGCTTTCCAACGGCGCGGTCATCGAACACGGCCGGGCTTGGCGGCGCGTAGTCCAGCGCGGGCGCGGTGGACAGGTTCGTCAGGTGTCCGGTTGGGCTCGACAGCAGGCTCATGACGGCGATCGGCTGTTCGGACTCGACGACGAGCTGCCACTTGCCCGCGCCGTCGCCCAGTTCGCCCTCGAAGCGGTTGCCACCCGCCTCCAGTTCCTGCGCCGTCAAGGTTCGTGACGACCCCGGGGGTACGGAAACGGACGCGCTACCCGACGAGCGTTCTCCGCGCTCGTCGATCCCCTTGACCGTCACGTCCGCCGTATCGCTGCCCGCATTCACGAGTCGCAGCAGGCTGGCCTGTTTGACATTGGCGCCGGGATTGAACGTGGCGACGCGGTACCGGTCGCCCTCCCGTGGCACCGAGTCGTGCATCGCCGTGAGAAACCCGTCGTTCACGGTGCGGATATAGGCCAGCACTTCAATGTCCAATCCGCTCGACAGGGTCAGCCGCCAGTCGCCGTCACCGGCCCCGGCACCGCCGGTAAGTCCCTTGCCCGGATTGCCCATCTCCAGGTCGTCCGAGTTGAAATGCACGGTCTCCCCCGGATCCAGCGCCAGCGTCGACGAGGCGAAGTCGCGATCGGTGTCGTCGAAGGCGTCGATGGTCACCGTTCCGCTCCGGTTGGAGCGGTTGATCACGCGTACGAATCCCTGCCTCCCCAGCGGATCGGCGGCCGCCGGAAACAGGGGTACCGTGTGTATGCTTCCCTCGACGTTTACCGGCTCGGTCGACAGGTTCGTCAGGTGCCCGGTCGGGCTCGAGAGCAGGCTCATGACGTGGATTGGCCGGTCGGCGGTAACCAGCAGTTGCCACTTGCCCGTGCCGTTGCCGAGCGCCCCCGCGAAGCCGGCGCCGCCGGACTCCATTTCCTGCGCATGGAGCGTGCGCGCCGCGCCCGCGGGCGCGGTGAGCTGAATTTCGCCACTGCCAGGCTCGCCGTTTCCGTCGATTCCCGCGACCGTCACCTGCGCTGCTTCACCTCCGGGGTTGATCAAGCGCAACAGGCTCACCTGGTCGACGTTGCTGGCGGGGTTGAAGACGGCCACGCGGTGGCTGCCGTCCTCAGCGGCGGGAACAAGATCGTGCATCGCGGTCAGGAAGCCGTCCATCGGGGTGCGGATGAAGGACAGCACCTCGATGTCCAGGCCGGACTCGAGTGTCAGGCGCCAGTCGCCGGAACCCGAACCGACACCGTTGGACAGGCCCTTGGACGCGCTGCTCTCTTCGAGATCCGTGGAATTGAAATGGACAGTCTCGTCGGCGTCCATTGCAAGCGTGGCAGGGCCGTACTGAACTCCTTCGTTGTCGAAAGCGCGTATCGTCACGTCGCCCGCGCGAGAAGAATGGTTTATGACGCGTACGAATCCCTGGAGGAGGGGGTCGCCGGCGGCCGGAAACAGCGGGACGAGGTGGCCCGAGCCTGTGGAGTTGCCTGTCTGGGCGAGGCCGGCATGCCAGGTCGACGCCGTCGATGCGGCAGCCAGCACAACGCCAAGAAGCAATCTCGACAACGATTTGGCGACTGCACTGCTCCCCGCCCGGTTTTCCGGGGACTTTACCCAATGAATCGACGTGCAGTGCGGGGGGAAACGTGTAGCTGGTTTTTTATCGCATGAGTCGCCGGGCGGCGGATCAGGGGTCGTCCTGAATCAAGCCCAGTTCCCGGGCACGGCGAAGCAGGTCGGCGCGATTGGACACATCCAGTTTTGTGAAGAGCTTGCGCAGGTGATACCGCACGCCGTGCACGCTGAGCCCGAGCGAAGCCGCAATCTGCTTGACACGGTGCCCCGCCAGCTCTTGAAGCACCTCCTGTTCGCGCTCGCTCAGCAACAGGTCGGAGGCATCTTCCAACGGATGCATCGCCGCGAGAAGCGAACGCGCACTCGCGCGGTACGGAGAGTCCGGATCAGACTCCAGAAACCTGCTTACCGTCTCCGCGCAGGTTGCCCGCTCCTTCAGCAGCGGCCAGGCGTAGGGAGATTCGGCGAACAACTCGAGGTATTCCGTCAAATGACGCTTGCCTGCAGCCGACTCGCCGGCCCGTTGTTCCAGCGTGATCGACAACACCAGGGCGTGCATCCGTATCCTTCGCAAGGACCGGTCCGCAGCAACCGCGTGCATTTCGTGGAGCAGGCGCCGCGCCTCGTCATGGCGCCCGCCCGCAATCAAGAGACGTGCGCGCGCTTCCGATACGGCCTCCATTTCCCGCCAGGTCTGCGTCTTCAGATTCGCGCATTCGAGCGGATTCTCCGGCAGCGCCTCCGCTCGCCAGGCGCGTTCGGCATCGCCCACACGCCCGGCAATGACGAGTAACGAGATCCGCAATGCGGCCAGCAACCGGGCGAAATTTGTCAACCCGGCGCCCCGCAGATGGGCCAACAGCTCATCGGCGTCCGCCAGGGCCGTGTCGACGCGCCCGGCCCGCAATCTCATGCTGAGCAATATGTTGGTTGCCGCGGCAAAGAACGAGAACGGCACGCCGTGTGTCGTCAACGCTTTCCGCAGGCCGGGCAGTGCCGAGTCGGAGAAGATGCGGTTGCACTCCAGGGCGACCTCCGTCAGCATGAGTTCGCAGGACGCCGCCGCCACGGAATCGAGCGGAAACCGTTTTCTCGCCATCCGCCGCGCCCGCCGGAAGTGCGATTCGGCCTCCGGCGCCCGGCCCTTCTCGAATTCGATCTGCCCGTGCAACAGCTCTCCGTAGAATGCGAGGTAGTGCGTTCCGCCAAACAGGTCCCGCGCCGCCGAGAGTCGTTGCAGAGCGGATTCGAACTCCCCAATCAGGGAGTGCAGAATGCACCGTGCGTATTCCAGATAACCCCGTGTGAAGGGATCCAGCCGGGGCGAGAGGACGAGGCGGGCCATATCGCCAGCGAGGGTTCGCATGTGGTCCGAACCGACCGACTCCCCCCCGTACAGGCCCATGGCCCCGCGAACGACGCAGTCTTCCACGTAACACTGGAAGTCGGGATCTTCGTCGTCGGTGGGGAATGCCGGGCGGGGATGCGATAGGTAAAGCGCCCGGGCCTCATGCTGGCGGCCGACCAGCGTGAGCGCGGCGCAGCGGACCAGCCTCAGCCTTGGCCGTGTCGTGATGAGATCCCTGTTCAACAGCCGGTTCGCCTCCTGAAACTGTGGCACTCCCTGAAAGACCCACAGTCGAACGCCTCCCGCCTGCTCGAGTATTTCTCCAGCCAGCCCCGTATCGCCGCCCTCGGCAGCGTGGCGCATGGCCGGCACGGTCTCCCCGCGCCGCCCCAGGGCCAGGGCGATTCGCCGATGGATGGCGGCGAATCGTTGCGGGTCTTCCCGAAACCGTTGTCTGGCGCAGTGCTCCCGCACCAGGGGGTGCAGCCGCCAGGTCTCGGACCTGTCGGAACGCACCCGCTCAAGCAAACCGTCCAGCGCCGCCATGGACGTCACGCGGCGCATCGAGTCGCTTTGCTGCAGGGCGTCGGCCAGAAGGTGCGCGTCGAAAAAACCGAACAGGCCCAGATCAAGCACGAGGTTCCGGTCATCGGGCTCGAGATCTTCGAAAAGGCGCGACTCGATCCAGTTGCCGATCAAATCCTGCCCGAAGCCACCGCTCCCTTCCGTTCCGCGTTTCAAGCTGTTGCGCGAAATACGCAGGGCGACCGGCCATCCTGCGGAACGGTTCATTTCATCTGCCAGCGCGCGACGCGACAGGCGCAGATCGAAGAAGCTGGCCACCTCCTCGCGGGAGAACCGCAAGTCTTCGGTTGCCAGTGCTTCCCCGCGGCCTTCCAATAGCGCGCCGGCCACGTTGAGGCCGTCGGGAATCTGGCGGCATGCGAGTGCCAGATGCAGGTTGGACGGCGCGCGTTGCAGCAGAAATGCCAGCATCGAGACGGCAGCGGGGTGCACCAGCCGCTCCAATTCGTCGAAGGCAATGACGAACGGCTTTCCGAGCGACTGGATTTTGCGCACGATCGTTCCTATTCGGCCCTCCGGCCCACCCGCGGCTTCCACTGCATAGGCGTCGTTCCGGAACTCCAATCCGGCGATGTGGCAGGCAACGGCGATATAGATGTCGAGTACGGCCGCAGTGTCATGCCTATCCAGCGATACCCAGGCGGTGGCGACCCCGTCCTGGCGAAGCTGGCGGCAGCATTCCGCCAGCAGCGTTGTCTTGCCGAACCCGCCGGACGCCTTCAGCACCGTCAGCGGGCGGCGCGTGGGCATTGCCCTGTCTACAAGTTCAGCGCGGTGGACATATCCCCGCACCCGGTCCGGGATGGTGATCTTGTGGTGCAGCAGCCAGGGGAACGCCTGTGCCGCAGAGGAGGCTCCACCCGTTTCTGGAGGCGCTTCGAAAGCCTTCTCGGCCGGGCCGTCGCGGGACACGCTACGCCGAGCCCGGTATCGGGCTTTTGCCAAAGAGGTTCGGTACGCTTCCGGACCGGGAGAATTCGCAGGGACACACGGCGAAAGGCGTCATCGGAAAAGAGTTGCGCCCTCTTGCTGGTCCAGGACGTCGCCCCGTTTGTCCTTTTCATTCTTGAAGCCGATCAACAGGTCACGCCAGAGCCGATGTTCCGGGCCTCGGACGCACTGCACCCGTTCGAAGCCGCCTTCGGCCAGCATGAAGTCCTGAATCCAGGCGCTGTCATAGTCCATGCCGATGCGGCCGCCGTAGTGGGCTTCCGAGGACTCGCCCAACTCCAGGACGCACAGGCGTTTGGTTTTTCGGAACAGTGAACGCATGCACGCCAAGCCGCGTTCCGGTCCGCTCTGGATCATCACCCACTGGAAGACGCTGAATGCGGAGGTGACGTCGAAGCGCTCATTCGGCGTGCTGCCCAGATAGTCGTGAGCGTCGGCGACCTGATAAGTAGCCAGATCGCGGCGAAAGTACGTGCTGAGCAAACTGGCTATTCGTATGTTTTTGGCGGTGACGTCCACTCCCTTGGATGTGAAACCCGCCTTCGCCATGCCGTAGCAGAAGAATCCGGTGTTGCAGCCTATGTCGAGGTAGGATGAATGCGCCTGCGGCAGGCCCTCGCTCGCACAGAATGACCGCATGAGGTCGAGCCGCCGCTGGCTGTCCTCCCGGTTGATGCGCCATTTCCGGCACTCCGGCAGCCCGATGGGTTGGTACGCCGCCTGGGTGCCGGGAAAAGGGGCGCCCCGGTACAGGCTATCGATGATCTCCCTCTTGGCCTGCGCCCGCATGCGCTTGAAACATTTTTTGCAGACGGATTCAGTTCGACTTTCCTGTTGGTGGACGAAGAAGCGGCTGGCCTCGCGTCGCGCGCAAGCCTGACAGCCAATCGTCAGGTGGGTGGCGCGGTGCCCGCGCTTTCTGAGCGCCGTGAGTTGGGGGCCGCTGGGCGCTGCAATCAACAACTCCGCGCCCCGCCTTGCTGCAGCACACCAATGCTCCACCAGACCTTCGCCGAAGTGAGAGGCCTCGTCAAAGGCCAACAGGGCGTTGGGTTGGGCTTCGTTGAGCAGCTCGACGCAGCGGTGGGTGGACACGAAGTGATCGAGCCGGGTGCGCAGCCCCGAACGGGAGCAGATCGTGCGATGCTCGGTCAAGTTGGGGCGGGTGCGCAGCCGCGGCGAATCGCCGCACAGGAAGGTCGCTGTGGCCCGGCCGGCTTTCTGCGCGTCGGTGACTGCGAGAATCAGTCTCTCGGTCTTTCCCACGCCAGGCAGTCCGGTGAGAATGGTGATAGCCATGATTCTGCAATTTACCCGGGATTCGTGGCTGGGTGAACAGGCTCCTCAATCCCCGGACGACCGCCGGCACCGGCGCCGCCTGCCGTTGCCGGCCGGCGGACTTTTGCCACGGCCCAGTGGCCTATCGGGCGCCCCGGGAGGCAATCGGGGCACCGCAGTCGAGACCGAGTATCTCCTTGAGCGCATCCGTACCCGCCTCCAGGCTGTGGCTCCTGCGCATTGCCTCGAGGCCACTGCTCGAGAGTTCCTGCCAGACGGCTTCGTCGCAATAGGCGCGCTTGAGGTGTTGCAGCCACTGTGCCCGGTCGCGGGCGATCAGGATGTCGCGCCCGTCCTCGAGGCTCATCCCTTCGGCGGCGACCGGCGTTGCCACCACCGGCACGCCGTGGCACAGGCTCGAGACTACCTTGCCCTTGGCGCCGGCGCCGTAGCGCAAGGGCGCGATGGTCAGGCGAATGCGGTTGAAGAGGCCCGCCAGATCCTCGACATAGCCGACGGCCCGCACCCCTTCGACGGTGCCGAGCTGCTCGACCTCCAGCGGCATCTGTGCGCCGCCCAGGATCAGTTCCGCATCTTCGACGGCGGCGTGAAAGGCCGGCCAGATTTCCCGGACAAAATAGCGCACGGCATCCAGGTTGGGCGCGTGCAGGTAGTTGCCGAGAAACGCGATGCCCTGCCGCTCCTTGAAGCCGGCATCGCCCGTACCTGGAATGTCGCGGATCAGCGGCAGGTGGAATACCGGCCTGTCGGGAACCGCCTTCCGCAGCAGGGTCTGCTCGTGGTCGCTCACCACCACGATGGCGTCGGCTTTCCCAGCCAGGCGAAGTTCGGTCTTTCGGGTGGCTCGCGCCCGCTTTTTCAGTTTCCCGGATTGCTCGGTCTCCGCCTGGCGCGCCTCGCGCAGGTGGTGCAGGTCGACGGTGTGGAACAGGATGCGGGCGTTGGGGCACAGCTTCCTGAGGTCTGCCGCCAGATCGGTGAATACGCCCACCCGATGGACGTGTACGTAGTCGAAATCCCCGCCGGCCTGCTTGAGGTACCCGGCTAGCGAGTCGACGTAGGGTGCATACAGCACCTGTGCGCCGAGCTTCTGCAGGCCGTCGGTGTAGGCGCCCCAGTAGTCGAGGTCCCGGTGGCCGGCGAAAGTGGCCTTGATCCCCAGCCGCTCCAGCATGCGCACGAGATTGAAGATGTCGACGGAGCCGGAGTCGTGGTCGGGCATGGGTGTAGCCCAGTCGATGATCAGGGCCCGGCGGTTGGCGGCCCGGTCCCGGGCGATCGCGGTTCGGGTGCCGGGCGCGAGGTGCCGGGTTTCCAGGGTCTTGCGCCAGCGATCGACAAAGCGGAGGCGATTCTCCGCCTGGTAGCGCTTTTCGCCCTGCGAGAGATCGGTGCCGGACGTTGCGCCCTCGCTGTGCACGACCCTGGCGAAGGGCTGGTAGAGCACCCGGTAGCCGGCATCGCGAACGCGCATGGCGAGGTCGGTGTCTTCGTAGTAGGCGCGAACGTAGTAATCGTCGAACCCGCCCAGCTCGCGCCACAGCGCACGCGGCAGCATGATGGCGGCGCCGCTGCAGTAGTCGGCATCGCGCACGTAGTTGTATTGCGGTTTGCGCGCATCGTCGCCGCGCCCGTAGTTCAGCGCCGAGCCGTCGGAGAAGACGATGCCGCCCGCTTCCTGGAGGCTGCCGTCGTCGAAGTAGAGCTTGGCGCCCACCAGCCCGACGTCGGCGTGCATATCGAACGTACCCGCCAGCGCATCGATGGCGCCGTCCTGAACCCGGGTGTCGTTGTTCAGCAGCAGGATGTAGCGTCCCCTCGCCTGCCCGGCGCCCCGGTTGCACGATGCAAGGAAACCCAGGTTTTCCCCGTTGCGGAGATAGCGGATGCCGGGCACCGCCGGCAGCACGGCGGGGCTCTCATCGGTGGAGGCATCGTCCACGACGATGACTTCGAACGCTCGCGCATCGGTAATGGCGTCGAGGGATTTCAGGCAGTGCAGGGTCAAACCACACTGGCCATAGACGGGTATCACGATGGAAACGTCCGGCGAGTCCGGCACTTGCAGGTTGATGCCCGAGGGAGCGACCGCATGGCGGCTGCCGGCCGGCGCTACCTGTTTCGAGACCAGGGCCGCCTCCCCCGTGCTCGCGCCGGTGTGCATGGGATGGGCGTGCACGGAGCTCGCGGGATGCTCGGCCACCTCCTGCACCGCGTCGCGGGTGGCCTGCAGGAACGCATAGCCGAATCGCTCGTCGGGTTCCAGGTAGGCGCCCTCTCCCCATTCGTTCCAGGCGTTGATGAACAGCAGCTTCTCGTCCGCCGAACGGTTGCGTTCCAGGGTCCAGCGCATGGCCGAGGTGAGCCAGTGGCTGTAGAGGTCCGGCGACTGACCGACGAAAAGATGTGCCCTCGACCCCCGGCGCGGGGTGTTGTCCCAGCCGGGCATCACGCCGCGCATCTGCAGCCAGGGCTGCTCCGGCTGCTCTTCGCACTTCTCGGCGTAGTCCTGCCAGTCGAACACGTAGCCGCGAAACTTCGAGCTGGCCGGAACCACGTGCACGGTCACGTCGTTCGGCATGCCGGTATGCCAGGGGAACTCGACGGCGGCGTCCATGCCGTAGGGCCTCGGATCGGTGGTCTGAAACGACTGGATCATCGCCACGTAGGGTTCGCTGACGCCGTTCTCCCGGCACCAGCCGCGCCACCGCTCAACGGTCGCGGCCGCATCGGGCAGGATGGCCGGCCGGTAGACCAGCAACAGCGGGCGGCCGTCGATGCGGATGTACCTGGGGTCCTGGAGATAACGGGAGACGTATTCGATGAACTGCAGGTCGTCTTCGGGCGAGTGCTGCTGGCCGATGAGCAGGTCCTGGTCACGGCCGTCCCAGCGCCGCGTCCAGTTCTCGTTCGCCCAGCAGAGGCAGAACGGGAAATCGATGGATTTTTCTTCCAGGTAGTTCTCAAGGGGTGCCTCCAGCAGGGTGTGGCCGCCGAACCAGTAGAAATAGAAACAGAAGCCGCCGATTCCGTAACGGCGGGCAAGGTCCACCTGGCGGCGCTGCACCTCGATGTCGCGGAGGTCGTAGTGGCCCAGGCCGATGGGCACCCTGGGCTGGTCGTGGCCCTTGAACTGGGGTTTTGCGGCGCGCACGTTGGTCCACTCGGTGAACCCTTCACCCCACCATCGGTCGTTTTCCGGGATGGGGTGGAATTGCGGAAGGTAGAACGCGATCAGCCGCACTTCGCCCTCTGGCGGTGGCTCACCCTGAAACTCGGGAACGAACAAGTGGCGGAAGGACTGTTCAGGACCCCGGGCAACCGGCACCAGTTGCCGTTCTGGCGGCGGGGTGGCGGTGGCTCTCAGCCAGTGGCGCATGCGGCGGGGGATAACGGAGCCCACCCAGCCCGGCGCATGCCTGCGGTAGAACGGCAGCATGGCCTGGGCGGCGGTGCGCAGTTGCCCGGTGCCGATCCATCCGAGGATCTGCGCCAGGCGCCCGGCCTTCTGCAGCAGCCAGCCCAGTGCAACCTTGCCCCTACGCAGGGGCGCCGTCCAGCGCCAGCTCGTAGACTTGAGCAGGGCAGCGATCCTGGCGTCGCGCTCGTTGATGGCCTGCATCAGGGCGTCGACCTGGTGTTGCCGCGCCCTGTCGGTTTCGTTCAGGCTTTCGATTTCAGCGTCGCGCCGGATGGCTTCGTCGTACTGACGGGCAACGGTCTGCTTGAGGACTTCGATTGCCGCGCCGTGCTCGGACACTCCGACCTGAAGGTCGCCCCGCTGGGGTTCAGCCGCGTCCGGTCCCTTGTCCGGTTCTTCTGGTTTCCCGGCCACGATGCCTCAGCCGCTGCTAGCCGACATTCGACGATCCATGAACGGCGGGCCGATTGCCCGGCGCGCCCTGATCCATTTCAGCCCAGGCGGCCTCGATTTCGTCCAGGTTCAGAATCAGCGCGCGGTTGTTCCTGAGAATCTTGATGGTGTTTGCGGATAGCGGACGATTGTCGATCTCCAGGAACGCCTGCAGGTTGTCCAGGGCAGTCGATGCCGGCGCCACGATTTCTTCGTAGGCGATCGTGAAATTGCGGTGCCTTCCGTACAGGTCGTATGCCGCTTGCTGCCGCTTTCCCACGTCTTCCGCGAATGCCCGAAACCGCGCTATGTCGACATTGAACGGCTGCACCTCCGGGCGCTCGTCGGCCGGTCGCAGGAAGTGCACGCCGGTCTGCTCGACGACACGGTGGGAAACATACTGATCGATCAGGTTGCGCCGCACGAGGTGAATGATCTTGATGTCGGTGTCGGCCGCGACCAGGTCGCGTACGGGCTGATAGTCGGGTCGGAATACCTCGTCGGTCTTGAGCTTGAAGCCGACGCAGCGCCGGCCCTGGGCGTCGAAGACGATATCGTGGAGGAAGCGTTCCGGTTCCCGGTCGCGGTACTGCTTGAGCGCGTTGTCGAACTCGGTGCTGGCCTTGCGTTTGCGGGCGTAGATGCCGAACACCGGCACGGAGCCGTCGCGGGCGAAAACCTCGTGGTGGCAAAGCGCCTGGGGATGCGACCCGATCAGCGTGCAGAGCATGGTGCTGCCGCTGCGCGCCGCGCAACTGATCAGGAACTTGTCGTCTCGAATGTGCATGCCGCCATTCCGCCATTTCCGCCAGTGTGACCTTTCACCGACTGTTTCAGTCCGGTGCGTGAGGCAAACCGGCAATCCGGGCCGAAGATTTTACTGTTTCCGGGCGATCGGTTCGATTCGGCCGAACCCGGCCGGCCGGTCGACTCCAGGCGAAAGCCGTCGTGCGGGGAATGGCGCCGGACACCGCTCGGCCGGAACTTCGCAGTGAGGCCCGGTTGGCGCACGATCAGATCGAAGTAGGCTAACATTGGCTTCCATCACCGCTTTGCTGCGCACGCAATGAGAGCCGGACGGACAGCCCTGGATGGCGCACGGCAACTGTTCCTGATCGGGGCTCCACGCTCGGGTACCACCATTCTGGCGAACCTGCTGAATGCGCATCGCGGTGTACTGCTGACGCACGAAACCGCGGCGTTTCTGCAACTCGACGAGATGATGAAAAAGAGCCGGCTCGGCAGCGGCGGCGGAGTGCTGTCCGGCAAGACCTACCACGATCTCTGGGCAGACCACCTGCGCGAACAGGCGATGTCTCTCATCGAGTCGTTCTACGGCAAGATCGCCCAGCGGGAAAACCGGGGCAGGCTCAGCTATTGGGGAGAGAAACACCCGCACCTGGACCGGGCCCTGCCCCTGCTGGAGGCGTTGTATCCGGATTCGACATACATCTACGCGGTACGGGACCCGCGCGATACGGCCTGTTCGATCGCGCAAATGAACAGTATCGCCGTAAACAGGGCGCTGGACATGGTGTGCCGGTTCGCGGGGAGATACGAGGCCTTTGTTGCCTCGATCGCAGCGGAGCGAGTCACCGTAGTCAGATACGAGGACCTGGTGGGCGACTATGAATCGGTGATCGGCGATGTACTGAAGGCCCTGGGCCTGACACCGGACCGCAGTGCCCGCGCGTACCTTGAGAAACACAAGCACAGGTCGTCCCACAGCCCCGACGTCCGGCAACGCATCGACCATGCAATAACCTCGGTGGCGAGGTGGCGGCGGGACATGACTGCCGCCGAGCAGTCGTATGCGCTGACCCAGTGCAAGGCGCTCATGCTGAAATACGGCTATCTTGATCAGCCGTAAGGGCCTGCGGTTGTCTTACCGGGCGTAGCCCCCGGGGCAGATCAAGAGCAACCGCCTGCTTGAAACCGAACGCTTTCTACATCGAGGAGAAAACCCATGACGGACTTGACAGAGATTGCCCCCGCCTTCGTAAAGATGGCCCACGAAATCGTCTGGTGCTCAGCCGCCACGGTGGATGCGAAAGGCCGCCCCCGCTCGCGCGTGCTGCACCCGATCTGGCAGTGGGAGGGCGGCAGGCTCACCGGCTGGATCGCCACCGGAGCGACGCCGATCAAGCGCGCCCACCTCGAGGCCAGCCCCCACCTGTCCTGCAACTACTGGGCGCCGTCCCAGGACACCTGCGTGGCGGAGTGCCGCGCCGAGTGGGTCTTCGATGACGAGGGGCGCAGCATGGTCTGGGACCTGTTCGCCAACGGCCCGGCACCGGTGGGATACGACCCGGCCATGATCCCGGGCTGGGAGAACGCGCGCTCGCCGACCTTCGCGGCGCTGAAGCTGGACCCGTGGCGGTTGCGGGTCATGCCGGGCACGGCGCTGATGCAGGGGACCTTCGAGGCGCAAACCTGGCAGGAATGAACCGGTGGCCAGCGCGCGGCGCCAACGGTCTTCGGATTGATTCCGAGGTTTGGCGGGGGTAGCCCACTCGCGGGACGGATCGCGGGTCCCCAAGCAACCCCGACACCGCGGAGCCCGCCGGATTCGGGCGTCCCGGCGGGAACGCCTGCTGTATAGTACGCCGCTTGGCCCAGGCAACCGAAAACACCCCTACTTCCACGGCGGCGGCCCCCCGGCGGCCGGCGTACTTCTTCGGCTGGAATATCGTGGGGTTCGCCTTCGCCGCGCAGTTCATGACCATGGGGACGCTGTTCTATGCCTTCGGCGCATTGCTGAAACCGCTCTCCGAAGCGCTGGACGCGGACCGGTTCGAAATTTCCCTTGCCCTGTCGATCCAGTCTCTGGTGGCGGCACTGGCGGGACCCTGGGTGGGCAATCTCGTGGCGGAACGCTCGATTCGCGCGCTGATGCTCGCCGGGGCGGGCCTGCTGCTGCTCGGCTTTCTGGGCATGGGGCAGGTGCACAGCATCTGGCAGCTCTATCTCGCGTTCGGACTCGTCCTGGGCTTCGCCATGGCGTTTGCGGGGCCGATTCCGTCCAATACCCTGCTCGCCAACTGGTTCGACCGGCGCCGCGGCATGGCGTTCGGGATTGCCGGATTCGGCATTTCGGTATCCGGTACCGTAGTGATACCGGTGACGTCCTGGATGGTGCTGGAATACGGCTGGCGTGAGGCGGTTACGTCTTTCGGCATCGTCTCGTTCGTGGTGTTCGCTCCCCTCGTCTGGTTCTTTGCGGTCAAGCGTCCGGAGGACCGCGGGCTCCTGCCGGACAATGCCGAACCGGGCAGGGAACCCGAACCGGTGGCGGGGGTGGAATACCCGGCCTCCGCCCGCTACTGGACCTTCGGCCGGGCTATTCGCAACCGGCGCATCTGGCACATGGTGCTCATCATCGGCACGAGCTTCCTCGGTATCGGCGGCGCTCTGCTGGCATTGCATTCGCACATGACCGACATCGGCCTCTCGCCCATGCAGGCCGCGTCGGTGATGGCCGTGCTTACCTTTACTGCCGCCCTCGCCAAGCCGCTGTTCGGCGTGGCGTCGGATCACCTGAACAAGCGCCTGACCATGGGCATCTCGCTGTGCTGCCAGATCGTGGGCCTCGGGCTGATCATGGTTGTGGACACCCAGTTCTCGCTGACGCTGGCCGGCGTGGTCTTCGGCCTCGGCTACGGCGCGGTGTCGCCGATGTGGTCGGTACTGCTGAGCGCCATGTTCGGGCGGGAAGCGTTTGCGCGCGTGATGGGAATAACGAGCCCGCTGACCACGCCGTTCATGCTCGCCGGCATGCCGTTTACCACCTATATCTTTGAGACCACCGGCAGCTACCTCCCGGCCTTCGGGGTGCTGATCGTCGGGTTTGTCGTCTCTTTGACGGCGCTCTCGCTGCTTCGGTTGCCCGAAGAGAGACACCCGGGGAGACTGCCTGAAACGGCATAGCTGGCGCGCCCGGTGCGACTCGAACGCACGGCCTTTGGCTTCGGAGGCCAACGCTCTATCCAACTGAGCTACGGGCGCGGGGAATCGACCTTAACAGGAATCGTGGAGAAGTGGGACGGCGGGTTGCCTCAGGTAAAATGCGGCATCGCGCTTCCGCTGCTGAACATCGGCGCGGCCGGCAAATCGTAGCGCCAGTCCGTTTAACTCGCCATCGCTTTCTGAAAGGCGGGACGCGCGGCGATGCGGTCCACGTAACCCTGCAGATTCGTCAAGTCCTCACTGATGAGGCCCAGCCGCCCGCACATGAAACTGGCATGGCCGAGCATGATGTCGGCGCCACTGAGGTCGCCGATCAGGTAGTCCCTACCCTCCAGCGCCTCGTCCACCGGCGGCAGCGCCTTGCCCACCAGCCGCTGTGCCTGGCCGAGCACCACCTCGTCGCGGCGTTCCGGCGGTAGCAGTACGGTGTGTACCACGATGGTGTTGATGGGTGGCATGACCATGCCCTCGCAGTAGTGGAACCACTGCAGGTAGGCCGGGAACTCCGGATCGTCGACCCCCGGCTTCATGGCGCCCTTGCCGTAGCGGGCAAGGACGTACTCCACGATGGCGCCGGACTCGAACAGGCGCACGTCGCCGTCATCAAGAACAGGCACCCGGCCGAGCGGGTGCCGTGCGCGGTGCTCGTCGGACTTCAGGTACTTGGGGTGGAAATCCATGCGGTTGAGTTCGTAGGGCAGCCCGAGTTCTTCCAGCAGCCAGACGATTCGCCCGGCACGGCTGTTCGGGGCAAAGTGCAGCTTGAGCATTGCGAGAATCTCCGCGTTCGGTGTGGTCGATGGTTCGCGTCCCGTCGGGCTTTATATCACAGCAGGCTGTTGGTGCCCGCTGCTAGACCAGCGATATCCAGCCCAGCAGCAGGTAGGAGAACTCGGCCAGGTAGCGGAACACGGGCAGGCCGACGATGCCGAGCACAATCAGTGCCAGCAGCGCCCCGGTGCCATAGCGCGCATTGAAAACGCGGTAGCGGTGCGCCAGGTGGGCGGGCAGGAAGTGCGGCAGTATGTAATGGCCGTCCAGGGGGCCGAGCGGTATCAGGTTGAACACCATCAGCAACAGGTTGATCTGCGCGAGCAGCACGAAAAAGATCTCGCCGCCCGGGCTCTCCCAGCCGGCGGCGCGCAGGAACAGGTAGAAGTTCCAGGTCACCAGCGCGAGCAGCAGGTTCATGAAAGGGCCGGCTGCCGCCACCCAGAGGTCCGACGTTCTCGAACGGAAATTGCGCGGGTTCGTGGGCACCGGCTTGGCGTAGCCGAACCCCACCAGAATCACCATGAGCATGCCCACGGGGTCGATGTGGGCGAGGGGATTGACGGTGAGCCGTCCTGCGCGCTGGGCGGTGTCGTCCCCGTGCCACTTGGCCACGGCCGCATGGCCGAACTCGTGGAACGACAGCGAGATCACCAGCGCGATCAGCAGCAGCGCGAACACCGCGTACTGGCCGCTTTGCAGCAAGCCGATCATGGCCCGGGACGCCTGTGGGAGGTCCAGTCAAGGATTGTGGAGCATGCAATGCGTCTTTGCGAGCCGGATGTGGGTGTCCTCAACGGTGGACACAGGGGCCATCGATCCGGTGGAATGGTCGCCGATGAGAGAGGTGACTGAGCCATGGCATTGAATGTTGTTGTCGATTGCGACCCGGGGCACGACGATGCGATTGCATTGATGGTGGCCCACCGCTTCGCCAACGTGGTGGGCGTCAGCACGGTGTGCGGCAACGCGCCGCTGGCGGATACATCGCGCAACGCACAAGCGCTTGCCGAACTCGCCGGCTGGGATACGCCGGTGCACAGCGGAGCGGCGGGGCCACTGGTGGGCGAGCCGGTGCATGCGCCCCATGTGCATGGCGAAACGGGCCTGGGCGGAGCGGGGCTGCCTGCGCCCACGACGGAGCTTGCGAGTACGGATGCGGTCGGCTTCCTGCTCGATGCATCGAGGTGCATCGATGACCTCTGGGTCGTCGCCGTGGGCCCGCTGACCAACGTGGCCCTGGCGATCGAAAGAGATGCCGCGTTCGCCGAACGCGTGGCGGGCATCTCCATCATGGGCGGCAGCGCCACGGCCGGCAATGTGACGCGCACGGCGGAATTCAACATCTACGCCGACCCGGAGGCGGCGGCGGTGGTTTTCGGCTCCGGCGCCCGCCTGAAAATGTGCGGCCTGAACCTGACCACCCAGATCCAGTCCGAGGACGGCCTGATCCCCCGGCTGGCGGGCCATGGGCCGGTGCCGGACCTGGTTGCCCGGTTATTCGCCTTCATCCACGACCGCATGCAGGAACTGGTGGGCGAGCGGCGGGCGGCGCTGCACGATCCCTGTGCGGTGCTGGCGCTCACCCATCCGCATCTCATTCGCATGGAGCCGAGGGCCGTGGACGTGGAACTTGCCGGCCAATGGACACGCGGCATGACGGTGGTGGACCAGCGGACGCTCCGGCGGCAGGACCCGCCGAATGCCGAGGTGGCCTACGGGATCGATGTGGGTGCGGCGCTGGAGGTGGTGCTCGACGGGGTGCTCGGCTGCTGACCGGCGAACTCGAGCAGCAGGTCGGCGCAGTATTGGGGATCTTCCAGGGGCATGAGGTGGCCCGCGTCCGCATTCAGGAAAGCACCGTTTTGAAATTGTGCGGCGAACTTCTCGTGCAGCGCTGCCGGAAAGTAACCGCGCCCCGCATGCACGAGCAGCGCCGGGCAGGCCACGGCGGTTACGACCTCGAACAGGTTCAGGTCTGGCGAGGTTGCTTCGAACACGGCGGCTTCCACTTCCGGTGAGCATTTCAGCATCACGGTGCCATCGGGCAGGTCCCGGAACCCCTCATTGACGTAGAGGTCGAAGGCTTCCGCGGCCCAGGCGGCAAACATGGGCTTGTCTTTCCAGGCCTGGCGGATGACGTCCCGTGAGGGCCAGACGGCGCGGCGCCTTCTGGCCAACTCTACGAGTTCGGGGCGGGCCCTGGCCCTGACGGCCGCATCGAGCCCTGCCTGCTGCAACCACTCGTCAGTCAGGTGCAACGGCGGGTCGAGCAAGGCTATGCGGGCGAAAGTGCCCGGCCGATGCGCTTCCGCAATGGCGGTAACCGTGCCGCCGAAGGAGCTGCCGATGCCGTATTCGATACGGTCATGGCCCGTCTCATCGAGAATCTGCTCGGCGACCGCCGCCACGTCCTCGGCAAATCGTTCCCATTGAACGCCTTCAGGCAACAAGGGTGCTCCGGAATCGCCCTGGCCGCGGCCATCGATGGAGATTACCCGATAGTGCGGCCTGAGCTGTTGTGCGAGCGGTGCCAGCGTGGCGGCGCAGAACCCGTTGGCGTGGTGCAGCAGGGCGACCGGCGCATCACCGCCCCAGTCGAGACCGGCGATGCCCATGCCGGCCCGGGTGCCGGCGGCGCCCTCGATCCACCAGCGGCGCCTTACCGCTCCCTGCAGGCTCTTCATGGCCGGTTGCCTGTGATCGTTCCGTTCGCCTCGGCAGGTTACCGGCCGTGGTAGTGCGGCTGGCGTTTTTCCATGAACGCGCGCGGCCCTTCCCGTGCATCCTCGGTCAGGAAGATGGGGCCGGAGATCTCGCTTTCGAGCTTGAGCCCGTCCCGTTCCGGCAGGCCGAGGCAGGCTCGGGCCGAACGGCGTATCGCGCGAACCGCCAGCGGGCCGTTGGCGGCGATTTTCCCGGCGATTTCCATTGCCTTGGCCATTGGGTCTTCGGTGACGTAGTTGAGGAAGCCGAGTTGGAGAGCCTCTTCGGCGGTGACCAGGTCGCCGGTCAACATCAGTTCCATGGCCTTCGCGAAGGGGAGTTGCGCGGGCAGGCGAACGGTGGAACCGCCGGCGGGGAAGATGGCCCATTTCACTTCCTGCACGCCGAACCTGGCGTTTGGGGCCGAGACGCGGATGTCGGTGCCCTGCACGATCTCCATGCCGCCGGCGAGCGCATGGCCGTGGATGGCGGCGATGACGGGTTTTTCCGGGTCGAAATTGCGCAGCAGGCCGCGGGAGGTGATCGCCGGTTCGGCAAGAACCCGCTCATCCCACTCGTTCTCCGGCTTGCGTGCGCCGGATATCAGCGGAATGAGCTGGCCGAGGTCGGCCCCGGCGCAGAAGGCGCTGCCCGTGCCGGTGAGCACCGCGACGCGCACCTGGTCGTTGTCTTTCACTTCCTGCCAGGCCTCGGCAAGCCGCACGCCCACTTCGGGGTTGATGGCGTTGCGCGCCTCGGGGCGGTTCAGGGTAACGACGGCAATGTGGCCGTCCAGTTCGAAATCGACGAGAGCCATGCAGTTCTCCCTGGTTCGCTGGCGAAAGTGCGCCATTTTCGCAGAAAGGCGCTTTACGACAAGTCGATGATTCCGGGTGGGACCATGAAACCTTCAAGGCAGGTGCCCCGAAGCGAACGTCACGCCAGGTGTCCGGAAATGAAGCGAAGGGTGGGTGTCCCTGTTCGGACGAGACAGGTATCCCCTGGGCTGCCAGGCCAATGATCGGCGTGTCGAAGGCCGGGAGGGAGGTCAGCGGTCGAAAGTCAGAGGCTGTCCGGTCGGCCCATCGAGCAGACGGCCGTCGTGGTAACGGAGATGGCCGTTGACCCAGGTGGCGCGTACGCGATGGCTGAATTCGATGCCGGCGAAGGGGCTCCAGCCGCACTTTGCGAACAGGTTTTCATCGCCGGCGGTGGGGCGTTCTTCGATCAGCACCAGGTCGGCGTGGTAGCCCTCGCGGATGAAACCGCGTTCCCTGACCCCGAACCGTCGCGCTGGTGCGTGGGCGGTCTTTGCGACGATGGTTTCGAACGTCAGGTTGCCGGTGGGGATGTGTTCGCACAGGCAGGTCAGCGCGTGTTGGGCAAGCGGCAGGCCGGCGGGGGCTTCCAGGTATGGACGGGCTTTCTCCTCACGGGTGTGTGGGGCGTGATCGGTGGCGATGATGTCAATGCGGCCGTCGTTGACGGCGGCTAGCAGGGCTTCGCGGTCGCTCGGTTGCTTGACCGACGGGTTGCACTTGATGTAGGCGCCCTTGGCGGCGTACCAGGTGGCATCGAAGTACAAGTGGTGTACGCAGACCTCGGCGGTGATCCGTTTACGGGCCAGGTCGCCGGGGGTGAACAGGTCCAGCTCGCGTTCGGTGGTGAGGTGCAGAACGTGCAGGTTGGAGCCGTGCCGGGTGGCCAGGTCGACCGCCAGCGACGACGACAGGTAGCACGCTTCTACCGAGCGGATGTTTGCGTGCTCTTCGAACGGTATATCGTCGCCGAATCGCGCCCGCGCGCGGGCCTCGTTGGCGAGAATAGTGGGCGTGTCCTCGCAGTGGGTGGCGATGACGAGCGGCGTGGCGGCGAAGATGCTTTCCAGGGCCGCCGGGTCGTCCACCAGCATGTTGCCGGTGCTCGCGCCCATGAACACCTTGACGCCGCAGGCGGTGGCGGGGTCGACGGACTTGATGGCCTCGAGGTTGTCGTTGGTGGCGCCGAGGTAGAAGGCGTAGTTTGCGGCGGAAACCCGCGCGGCCCTGGCGTGCTTGTCGTTCAGCGCGGCCTGGTCGATGGTCAGCGGGTCGCAATTGGGCATTTCCATGTAGCTGGTGATGCCGCCGGCCACGGCGGCCGCGGATTCCGTGGCGATGGTGCCCTTGTGTGTGAAACCGGGCTCGCGAAAGTGTGCCTGGTCGTCGATCATCCCCGGCAGCAGCCAGGCGCCCTGTGCATCGAAGATCTCGGTTTCCTTGCCGGGGACGGCGGCGACCGCGGCGATGCGCCCGTTCTCGATGATCAGGTCGCCTTCGGTTACGGCGCCTTCGTTGACGATGCGGGCGTTTGCAATACGTTGTCGGGACATGGTTCGCTCGCTGTTGAATACTGTCGGGGTGGCGACCGGTGCGGGACTGGGCGCCGTGCTGTGCGACTCGGCCTAGAACAGACTCAGCACGGCGACGACCAGGCCGCCGACCGCGACCTGGGCCAGCAGCATCCTGTTGACGGCGCTCGAGAGTTCGGTTCGAATCTGTTGGGCCAGCATTGCGAGACTGTTTTCGTTCTCCTTTTTCCAGGCGGCGAACTGTGCGTCGGTCTCTTCCCTTGCGGCGGCGAACCGTTTGTCTATCTCTTCCGTGAAGGCGGTGAACCGGTATTCCATGTGTTCGGTGAAGGCGGTGAACCGGTATTCCATGTGTTCAGTGAAGGCGGTGAACCGGTTCTCCATCTCTTCCTTGAAGGCGGTGAACTGCATGTTCATCTCCTCCCGGAACGCATGAAATTCGTCTTTCAACGCGGCGTGGTCGGCTTTCGTCGCTAGCTGCAGATGGTTGTCGGAAACAACCTGCACGATGGCTTCGGCATGCCTCGAGTCAATGCCGGAGGCTTCGAGATTTCGCAACGCGGAGAGCGTGTCGAACGCGGCACTCATGGTTTCGCCTCATGGGGTTCAGTGATTATTCCCGGCGGTCGATGCGGCGGTCAAGACAGTGATTCGCCCTGCTCGATGTAAGACATTCGCCCATTGAACAGCCGTCAACCGGTAGTTGACCTGTAGGCGCAGGAATAAGACACTTGCATGCGGGGCGGCTCTCGCGGATCTGGATGGAGGGCCGGTTATCTGTCGAGCGGCGGGCGCGGCGTCCGCTGCTGAACTAGTGGAGGAATCAATGGCCGAAGCAGCTGTCATGGACGACTATGTCCAGATGGATGAAGTTGATTGGGTAGATTTTCCCGAGGGCCTGTGCGCAGGGTCGATTCAGTGGAAACTGCTGCACGTATCGCCGGAACAGGGCGCCTGGACGGCGGTGTTCCGGTGCGCCAAGGGGTCGTCTTTCGCCAGGCACATTCACATGGGCCCGGGCGAGTATTACCTGACAAAGGGCAAGATGCACGTACGCGGCGGCTCGGATGCAGGCGGGGCCACCGCCCAGGCGCCGGGCTACGGCTACGAGGCCTGCAACGCCCAGCACGACGAGACCAATTTCGATGAGGACAGCGAGTTCTACATGACCTTCCTGGGTCCGCTGAACTTCACCGACGACAACGGCGAAACCATCGCCCTGGTCGGCTGGCAGCAGGTCCACGAGGCCTGGAACGCAAGCGCCTGACCGATCGTCCTCCGCGCGCGTTCCGGCAAATTGCCGGAAACTGCGCGGAGACCTGAATCGGACAACCGGCGGGCAAGGCCGGGAATGGCCAATGCCCGCGGGTCGGTTTATTATTGGGTAGCGGGCAATTGGCCCGCTACCGGTCAATGAGTGGAGGAAAAAATGGCCGAAGCTGCTGTTATGGACGACTATGTCCAGATGGATAAAGTCGATTGGGTGGTGTTTCCGGAGGGCCTGTGCGCAGGTTTGGTAGAGTGGAAACTGCTGCACGTATCGCCGGAAACGGGCGCCTGGACCGCGGCCTTTCGGGCTGAGAAGGGCGCGTCGATCGCCAGGCACATTCATGTGGGCCCGGGCGAGTACTACATGACCAAGGGCGTCATGCAGGTGCGCGGCGGAGCGGAAGAAGGCGGAGCAACCGCCCGGGCGCCGGGCTACGGCTACGAAGCCTGCAACGCGCAGCACGACTACACGGTGTTCGAAGAGGACAGCGAGCTGTACATGACCTTCCTGGGTCCGCTGAATTTCATCGACGACGATGGCAACACCATAGCCCTGGTCGGCTGGCGCGAGGTGTCCGAAGCCTGGCAGGCAGCCGCCTGATTGAATTTGCTTCGCGTGTGATCCGGCATCCGGCCGGGTAACGCGTAGTTTCGAAACGAACGGCCAGCGGGCGATGCCGAAAGCCGGCATTGCCGGCCGTGCCATGTCTGATCCTATCCCCGGGGCTTCCAGGCAAACCGTTCTCGATTTGATGGCCGGCAGGCGCTGTATTTCGAAAAGTGCCTGAGACCCATTAGCGACGGCGTGGTCGGCCGAATCGTTTGACTCGCTCACAGTCCGCAATTCGCCACCGATTGATCGGTTGCGGATCAATGAAAGAAGGATCTGTATCCTTTGCGCCGCAAACGAGAAAGGGCCAGCATCATGCTGGCCCTTTTTTCTGTCGTTGACCGGGCCGCGACCGCAGCCCGGCCACACGGCCATTAAAAGAAGTAGCTCAGGCTCGCCGTGACCAGGCGCGGCTGGCCCAGCGTGCCGATGATGAGGCAGTCGGTACCGTCGGGATAGACGCATACACCGTCCGCGTCAAGCCCGTAGAAGTTCGGGAAGCTCTGCACATCGGTGTAGTAGTCCTTGGCGGTGAGGTTCTCGGCGTTTACCGTGAACTC
This sequence comes from uncultured Pseudomonadales bacterium, assembly GCA_964638775.1. Lineage (GTDB taxonomy): Bacteria > Pseudomonadota > Gammaproteobacteria > Pseudomonadales > Azotimanducaceae > Azophilus. The sequence continues at coordinate 6,789 of CAZWZH010000185.1, read as the reverse complement.
CCAGTTCTCCCCGGCAACGCCGATCTGGGCGTTGACAACCGTATAGCTGGGATTACGCAACGGATGGAAGGCCTGTACGGTGTCGGATGCGCCGTTCTTGCTGACCTGCACGCCGAAAATGAAGTCCATGCCCGCATTGATGGGCTGACGGTAGTCGGCGTTCACGTTCCAACTGAACTCGGGCACGTTCGGCGGTTTCTCACCCTCAAAATCTATGCCGTACGCCAGCGTTTCCCCGGTCCATTCGGCATCGATGGCGCCGGCGGCGAACGACAGGGTCAGAGCCTCGCTCACCTGTACGCTGAGGTCAGCCTCGAAACCGATCTGCCGCGAATCGCCGAAGTTGCCGATGCCCTCGACCGGCCCAACCGGCGTTTCGATATGGTATTCGACCTGCCGCTTGTTGTAGTCGATATAGAATCCGGCGAGGGATGCGCTGGCCCGCCCGTCGGCGAAACGGCCCTTCCAGCCGATTTCGTAGCTGGTGGCCTTCTCGGCGCTGAACGGCAGTAGCCCGAAGTCACCGATGTTCAGCCCGCCCGGCTCGTAGCCGAACGCAACGGTGGCGTAAATCATGTGGTCGTCGTTCAGCCACCGGCTAACAGACCCGCGCGGCAGGACTTCCGTTTCCTCGAGGCCGCCCGCGAGGGGAATGGCATAGTTCAGGCTCTTGTTCTTCCACCGATCGACCCGAATGCCCACGGCGACCTCCCACTCCTCGAAATCGTAGGTGACATTTGCGAAACCGGCCAGGTGGCTCTTGTCGCGCCGCCGGTACTCGAAGGGTATGTTGAGCGCCTCGAGTTCTTGCTCGTGCGGGACCACGACGTTGGCGTAGTCGGCAAAAAACGTGCCCCAGAGGATAAGCTCGGAATCCATGTTCTCGTCGTACAGCGAGTAGTAGGCGCCGGCGATCCATTGAAAGGGCGAATCGTTGGTGGATGTGAGGCGTATCTCCTGGGTGAGCACGTTCATCTTTTCCGGCCTGTTCAGGTCGACCAGATACTCCGGAGTACCGTCGACGTCGCTGTAGCGCGTGCTGTGGGTATCCGTGAAGGAGGACACCGAAACGATGTCGAAGTTGTCCAGTTCCCAGGTCAGTTCCACCATGCCCCCATAGGTGCGGCGTTCATGGCGTGGGTTGGTCGGCCCGGTATTGACGGTAGTCGGATACCGGAACGGACCCATGCCCAATTCCCGGTTCCAGGTATTGTTGGGGCCGTCGTACTCGTTCCAGCGTGCGGTAACCAGCATCGACAGCCGCTCGGCCAGGGGCCCGCCGATCATGACGCGTGCGCCATAGGCCTCGGTTTCGCCCGAGTTCTTCTTGTTGCTGTCGCGAAGGCCGTTGAGCCGCACGCCGTTCCGGTTCTTGATGAAGCCGTCGTGGCTGGAACCGAAGCCGAACATGCGCATGGCCCAGCCGTTGTTGCCGAGCGGCGCGTTCACGCTGGCTTCCGCATCGATCATGCCCTGCTGGCCGCCAAGCACCTTGACGCGGCCGAAGGCCTCTTCCGGGTCGGGCCGGGCGCTGACGAACTTCACGGCGCCGCCGATGTTGCTGCCGCCGTACAGCACGCCCTGGGGCCCTTTCAGTACCTCGATACGGGCGAGGTCCCCGAAGCGCGAGGAGGCATCGGAGAAGAGCTGCACGTCATCGAGGTAGAAACCCACGCCCTGGGTGTTGCCGAAGGCGCCGAGCCCCCGGATGGACACGTTGGGGAACCCGTCGAGGCGCATCGCCAGGTTCAGGTTGGGCACCTTGAATCCGATGTCCTTCAGAGCCTTGATGTTCTGCCGGTTAATGTCGTCGCCGGCGATCACGGACAGCGATTCGGGAATCTCCAATACGGATTCTTCCCGCTTGCGGGCGGTGACGAGCACTTCTTCGACGTAGCCCTCGTCCGCCTGGGCTTCCGCGCTAGCCTCGGGTATTGCGAGGGACGCGAAGGATACCGCCAACAGCGCGCCGAAGGCCGGCGCTGAAACGGATTGCAGTAACCTTGAATAGGTCATTAGCTAGTCTCCCCTTTCCAGACTGGTCAGCCCCAATGATCGAAGAAAATCGCTCCGGAGGCAAGGGGTTGTGAATTGCAGCGGCGACGGGTGCCCAACGCCGGCATGCCGTTTGCGCGGCCGCCCCGACGGGCCGATAATCGCGCGAGGATTCCAAAGGGAGGACATTCCATGGCTAAAGCGATTCACACCATGATCCGCGTGCTGGACCTGGACAAGTCGATGGACTTCTACAAGCGCGCATTCGGCCTCGACCTGGCCCAGCGCTTCGATTTCAACGACTTCACCCTCGCCTACCTGCGCAACGACGAGAGCGAGTTCGAGATCGAGCTCACCTGGAACCACGGCCAGGAGGAGCCCTACACCCACGGCAGCGGCTACGGCCACGTGGCGCTGTCCGTCGACGACTGCGAAGCGGAACACGGCCGCATGGTGGCTGAAGGGCTGGCCCCCAATCCGGTCAAGCAGATGGAGCACGACGGGCAGAAACTGGCCAGGTTCTTCTTCGTCGAGGATCCGGACGGCTACAAGATCGAAGTGGTCGAGCGCCAGGGGCGATACGTTTAGTAGCTTCAACTCGGAGTCGAATGTGCGGCCCAATGGCACCGGCCCACCCCCGGTGTCATACTTGCCCGATGAATCATCCCGCAGTCCTCAAGCGATTGCGCAAGACCCTGCCGTCCGGTTGCCTGATCACCGAGGGAGCGGCGCTCAAGCCCTATGAGACGGACGCGCTGACGGCAATCCGGGAGATTCCATGGGCCGTCGCGCTGCCGGAAACCGAAGAGCAGGTAAGGGAAGTGCTCGCCATCTGCAGGGAGCACGGGGTGCCCGTGGTGCCGCGGGGCGCCGGAACGGGGCTGTCCGGCGGCGCGCGGCCGGTGCGGGACGGGCTGGTGCTCGGGCTCTCCAAGCTGAACCGCATCCTCGAGGTCGACCTCGAAAACTGCGTCGCCCGGGTGCAGCCGGGGGTGCGCAACCTGGCCGTCAGCGAGGCGGCGGCGCCCCATGGCCTCTACTACGCCCCGGATCCTTCCTCCCAGCTCGCCTGCAGCATCGGCGGCAATGTGGCCGAGAACTCCGGCGGCGTGCATTGCCTGAAATACGGGCTCACCGTGAACAACGTGGTGGGCCTGCGCGTGCTGACCATGGACGGGCAGACGCTGAACCTGGGCGGCAAGGGATTCGACTACCCGGGCTACGACCTGATGGCGCTGATGTGCGGCAGCGAGGGATTGCTGGGGGTGGTCACGGAAATCACGGTGCGGCTGCTGCCCAACCCGCCGGGGAAACTGGTGCTGTTGGCGGCGTTCAGGAGCCTTGCCGAGGCGGGGCAGGCGGTCACCGGCATCATCAGGCAGGGCATCGTGCCGGCCGGTCTGGAGATGATGGACGAACTGGCCATCCAGGCGACCGAGGATTTCGCGCAGGCCGGCTATCCCCGGGACGCGGCGGCCATCCTGCTGTGCGAACTCGATGGCGCCGAGGTTGAACTCGATGCGCTCGAAGCTGCCGTCGAACCGGTGCTCGAAGGCAACGGAGCTTACGATATTCAGCGTGCCCGGGACCCGGAACGGCAGGCGCGCCTGTGGTCGGGCCGCAAGGCGGCGTTTCCGGCCATGGGGCGACTCTCGCCGGACTACTACTGCATGGACGGCACGATTCCGCGTCGGGCGCTGGCGGATGTGCTCACGGGCATTTCGGATTTGTCCCGGGAATACGGGCTGGCGGTGGCCAACGTCTTCCACGCCGGCGACGGCAACCTGCACCCGCTCATACTGTTCGATGCCAACCGGGAGGGCCAGCTCGAACGTGCCGAGGGGCTCGGCGGCAAAATCCTGGAACTCTGCGTGGCAGCAGGGGGCACCGTGACCGGCGAACACGGCGTGGGCGTGGAGAAACTCGACCAGATGTGCGCGCAGTTCGGCCCGGCGGAACTGGCCCAGTTCGAACGGGTCAAGGATGCCTTCGACCCGGCCCGGCTGCTCAATCCGGGCAAGGGCATTCCGAGGCCCGCCCGCTGTGTCGAATTGGGCGGCATGCACGTACACGAAGGGAAACTACCGTTCGCCGGCCTGGAGCGGCTGTGAGACGTGGCAGTCAGGTCTTCCATGAAAAAAATCTCAAGCCATTGATTTGAAAAGATTTATTTTTTTGGGAATTGACGGTCCAAACAATTCCTTTGATCGGGCACCGAGAGCGGGTATGCGGTACGGGCATCCGGCACGCCAGGCGGACGCGTTGTCGTGGATTTCGAGGGCGCAGATTGTTCGACACCCGGCCCCGCAACAAGTCGCGGGGCGTCGCCACCTGCCGAATCGGTGCTTCGGCTCGGGCTGCGCCCGACCGGTGGCGACCCCGTACCGCACACCTGCTCTCTCCCAGCGGTCGTCTGTTCATTGCGCGTCGGCGCACTGGTGACCGGGACGGGGAGGCTGGGAGCGTGGCGAGGGGAACACGGCCGCCCGGTAGGGTAGTGCCAAGTGGCTGAAAGCGACAGAACCGCTGAATTGACCGAAAGGATCAGGGATGCCCGGGCGCGGCAGGTCAAGCTGGCCGTCTTCGGTTCCCGCAGCAAGAGCTGGTGCCTGGCGAACGCCGAGGGGGAGTTGCTGGCGGTTACCGGGCATTCCGGAGTCATCGAGTATCGTCCCGAGGAGCTGGTGGTAACCGTCCGCGCGGGCACGCCGCTGGCGGACTTGGTCGAACTGCTCGCGGAACACGGCCAGTACCTGCCGTTCGAGCCGCCGCTTGTGGGCGGCGGCGGCACCGTCGGGGGCGCGGTGGCCGCGGGTCTCGCCGGGCCGGGCCGCCCCTGGCGAGGTTCCGTGCGCGACGCGGTGCTGGGCGTGGAAATGCTCAACGGCCTGGGCGAGCGCCTGGTGTTCGGCGGGCAGGTCATGAAGAACGTCGCGGGATACGACCTTTCCAGGTTGCAGGCCGGCGCCTGCGGCACCCTGGGCGTGCTGCTGTCGGTGAGCCTGCGCCTGCTGCCGCTGCCTGAAGTTGAGGAAACGCGGGTTCTGCGGTGTACCGGGGAAGAGGCTCAAAAACTCGTGCGTGGCTGGTCGCGGTCTTCCCTGCCGGTGACGGCAACCTGCCATTTCGCCGGGCGTCTGAACGTGCGCATCTCCGGTGCCGATTCTCCCGTACGGACGGCGGCCGCGAGCCTCGGGGGAGAACGCGGCGGCGATGCGCTCTGGAAGGAACTTCGCGACCGGGCGCTGCCCTGTTTCGAACGGCGGCCGGGGCGGACGCTCTGGGAAATCGCCTGCCCCCCGGCCGCGCCGCTACCGCCGGCGGAAACAGGCGGCGACGTTGGCGACGACGAGGAATGCGTGGTCGAGTGGGCCGGCGCCCGGCGCTGGTGGGCGACGCATCGGCCCGAGGGCGAGGTGCAGGCCTATGCGGCCGGCATCGATGCCCGGGCGCTGCCGGCTTACGCGGGGCCCGTGCTCGACGGCGCCATCTCGGCCCGCCTGAAGCGGGCGTTCGACCCAGACAACCTACTCAATCCGGGAATCGTCGATGCAGACGGGGCTTCCTGAGAGCCTGCTGGCCACCGCACAGGGGCGGCGGGCAAACGAGATCCTGCGCTCCTGCGTGCACTGCGGCATGTGCAATGCGGTGTGCCCGACCTATCAGTTGCTGGGCGATGAACTGGACGGTCCGCGCGGGCGCATCTACCTGATCAAGGGACTCCTCGAGACGCCGGAAGCGGGTGCCCCAAGCGTGCGTACGGTGCAGACTCACCTCGACCGGTGCCTGACCTGCCGTGGTTGCGAGGTGGCCTGTCCGTCCGGGGTGCAGTACGGGGAACTGCTGGAAATCGGCCGCGAGGCGATGGAGGAAAGGACCCGGCGCGCGCCCTGGGATGCGGCGGCGCGGCAATGGCTTGGCTGGATGGTGCCGAAGCCGGAGGTGTTCGCGCGCTGGGCCAGCCTGGGGCAATGGTTCAGGTGGTTGCTGCCCGGGATGCTGAAAAAGGCGCTGCCCCGTCGGCAGCGGGGACGGGCGCGCCCGGCGGCGTTGCCCGCTGGCAAGTTCCGGTCTTCCCGCCGAGCGCTCGTATTGAGGGGTTGTGTACAAAGGGTGGCGACCCCGGCGGCGAATGCCGCGGCGGAGCGGCTGTTTAACGCCAACGGCATCGAAGTGCGCCACGCGGAAGACGAGGGCTGCTGCGGCGGGCTGAACCTGCATCTCGGCCAGACCGGGGCGGCGCTCGAGCACATGCGCAAGAACATCGACGCAATGCGGCCGGCGCTCGACGACGTGGAAGTCATCGTTTCCACCGCGAGCGGCTGCGGAGTCACTGTGAAGGACTACGGGCGCCTGCTGGCGGAAGATCCCGAATACGCCGCGGATGCGGCGCGTATCGCCGGCATGACCCGGGATCTCGCCGAGGTGGCGGCGCCGTTCACCGAGCTTGCGAGCCGCGACGACGGCGCGTTCGGGAAGGTGGCCTGGCATCCGCCATGCACGCTGCGACACGGCCAGCGCGTTTCCGGCATCGTCGAGAAACTGCTCGCCCGGGCCGGATTCGAACTCGTCGATGTGCCCGATGCCCATCTCTGTTGCGGTTCCGCGGGAACCTATTCGCTGCTGCAACCCCGGCTTTCGAACCGTCTCAAGGACAACAAGCTCGCCAACCTTATGGCGGAGGAACCCGATGTCATCGTCACCGCCAACGTCGGATGCCAGACTCACCTCGCCGCCGGCGCGCGCGTGCCGGTATTGCACTGGGCGGAGTTGCTCGCCCGGTAATGCGCCCGG
>CAZWZH010000184.1:0-9112 GCA_964638775.1 uncultured Pseudomonadales bacterium | reverse complement strand
TGTCGTGATCGTAACCGAAGCCGTGGCTCTCGATGTTGGCCTCGTCGACCACGTACAGGCCGTACCGGTCGGTCAACTCGTACCAGCGCTCCTGGTGCGGATAGTGGGAATTGCGCACGGCGTTCATGTTCGCCGCCTTCATAAGCCGGATATCCTTGAACATGGTGGGTTCATCCACCACATGGCCGTGCTCGTCGTGATGTTCGTGCAGGTTTACGCCCTTGAGCCGCACATGACGGCCATTGACGAGGAACCGTCCGTTCTCGATGGCGACGGTACGAAACCCGATGCGTTGGGCGATGGCCTCTCGGCTGTGGGCGCTGCCACCATCGACTGTCAGCAGCAAGCGGTAGAGATAAGGCGTTTCCGCGGACCATGCCCTGACATTCGGAAGAACCCCGGCAAAGCGGTGAGTATTCGTTCCGGGCGGCAGGGACAGTACGGCGCGGTCCTGATGGACAAGCTCATCGCCGTCACCGATCTGAACGGAGAGTTCCCGCTGCACCGCGGCCGCACCGTCGTTGACCAGTTCGATGTCAACCGCGAACTCGCCGTCGCGGTAGCCGATGCCGAGCCCGGCGTGCACGAAGTAGTCCCGCACACGCACCCGGGGCCGCGCCTCCAGTCCCACATTGCGCTGGATGCCGCTCAATGACCAGAAGTCCTGGTCTTCCAGGTAGCTGCCGTTGCTCCACCTGAACACTTCGACGGCAATGGTGTTGACGCCCCGGCGCAACAGGCTGCCCACGTTGAATTCAGTGGGCGTCTTGCTGCCTTCGCTGTAGCCGACATAAGCACCGTTCAGCCAGACGTTGAACGCGGAACTGACCGCGCCGAACTTCAGGAAGACCGCAAGGTCGCTCCAGGCATCCGGAACGGTGAAGTCACGGCGGTAGGAGCCCACCGGGTTGTTGCCGGCGGGGACGTGGGGCTCATCGACTTCGAAAGGATAGGGCACGTTCACGTAGATCGGATACCCGTACCCGTGGCGCTCCCAGTTCGCTGGGACGGGGATTTCGTCCCAACCTGAAACATCGACCTCGGGCCGGTAGAAATCCAGGGGGCGTTCGGCCGGTGATTTGGAGAACGAGAACTTCCAATTCCCGTTCAGGGACATGGAGCGGGGATTCCCGGCCAGGTTCCCCTCCAGAGCTTCGTCCGGACTCGGGTAGGCGACAAAGGAAGCCCGTGGCGATTCCGCGTTCTGGCGAATCACGCCGATGTCGTTCCAGTATGCGGGAAGCCCGTTTTCCGAATGGCGTTCGGAACAGGCGGCAGACAGGCCTGTCGCCAGCGGGATCGTGACAGCCAGTGCCCTCACAAGGCCATTGGAGCGCGCAGACACGCTGTTCCCCTCCTGTTCGCGTTGCGCCCCGCCGGCTGCTTCGCGGCCCGCGATGAGGCTGGTCGGGAGCATTATGGGTAGAAGTCGTACATGTCGCCAGCAATGCGATGGCGATGGCGATGGCGATGGCGATTCCGAGGCTAATCGCGCATCGTCGCTTTGGTTTATCATGGCTTCAGCGCGGCCGTACCATGAAACTGAGCCTTGTCGGGGGCTGGCAGGATCGGTCATTTGTCGGGAACAATGGGGAGAGAACAGATGGTCAACGCATTTCGGCACCCGTCCGGACCGGAAACCGCCCCGATTCGGGACCGCAGGCGGGTCTGGGTCCTGTCACCCCTCGCCGCCGCGGTGGCTTCCGTGCTTCAGGGCCAGGTAATGGCCGAAGGCACGCACATCATCGAGGAAATCGTCGTCACCGCCACCAAGCGGGAGTCCGCCCTGCAGGATGTGGGGCAGAGCATCTCCGCGTTCACGGGCGACGACCTTGAGCGCATGGGCGTGAAGGACATGAACGACTACCTGAAGGCCACGCCCAGCGTGACACTGTCGAACTTCCAGCCCGGACGCAACTCGGTGGTGATCCGGGGCATCTCCACCGGCGCAGACGAGTACCGCACAGACAGCTCGGCCGCCGTCTATCTCGACGAGCAGCCCATGACCACCAATTCCCAGCAGGTGGACCCCTGGCAGGTCGATATCGAGCGCATCGAGGTGCTGCCCGGGCCACAGGGTACCCTGCACGGCTCCAGCTCCCAGACCGGCGCGCTGCGCATCATCACCAACAAGCCCAACCACCAGGGCGTCTCCGGGCAGATTGACGGGGCACTGGCCAGCACAAAGTTCGGCGAGCCGAGCTACGACCTGAGCGGCCACATCAATGTCCCGGTAGCCGACAACCGCCTCGCACTGCGGGCTGTTGCGTTCTATTCCAAGGAAGGCGGCTACATCGACAACGTGGAAGGCCCCGACCTCGTCGGCCAGTTCGACAATTCGGATATCGCCGAAGACGATTTCAACGACTACAAGGTCTACGGCGGGCGGGTGGCGGCGCTGTGGGACGTCAGCGACCGCTGGTCGGTGCTCGGCAGCGTCATCGTCCAGAACAGCGACACGGCGGGTTCCTGGAGTTCCGATCCGCACCTCGGAAAATTCAAGATCACCAAGTTCATCGATGAGTTCCGGGAAGACGACTGGTACCAGGTGGCGGCCACGATTACCGGCGATCTCGGATTCGCCGAGTTCTCGGCGACTACCGCCTCCTTCGACCGGGACATCGCCTATGAGTGGGACAACACCCTCTATGAGCAGTACAACGCCTACGCCAAGCCCGGCACGCTCTACGATCGGCGATACATGATCGGCAGGCAGTTCAACGACCAGCAACAGGAACGCTTTTCCCAGGAAGTGCGGCTGACCTCGACGACGGCAAGCCGGCTGCAGTGGATGATCGGCGGTTTCTATGAGGACGTCTTCGACAAGTGGCTCTACGGCACCAAGGTGGATGGATTCACGGACACACCCGGCTGGGAAGTGGCCAACCAGTACGCCTACGCCTATTACGCCAACTACGACAACATCCGGTATCCCCTGGCCCCCACTGATGTGACCTATTCCAACGAGTTCCGCCGAAAGGTCAAGCAACTGGCGTTCTTCGGCGAGGTGACCTACAGCCTGACGGATGACTGGGACATCACCGGCGGCACCCGCTGGTTCGAGTACGACCGGAACGAATTCGACCGCAACCAGTGGCCGGAGGGGCTGCCGCCCCTGGATCACATCGCGGAGGACGGCGCGTACGCCGCGGAGGGAAAGGAAAGCGATGTCGCGCTGAAGTTCGGCACCCGCTACCACATCGACAACGAGCGCATGGTCTATTTCATCTTCAGCCAGGGGTTCCGGCTGGGCGGCCACAACAGCCAGCGGGCCGCGGCCACGGGACTCGTGCCGCTCCGCTACGACTCCGACCGGCTGAACAACTTCGAGGCCGGGTTGAAGAGCACCTGGTTCGACCGCCGGATGCAGTTGAACCTGTCGGCTTTCTATATGGAATGGACGGATATCCAGATCGACAACGCAGGAGGCGTTGACGACGTCTGGTGGCTGCGTGGCAACACCAACGGCGACACCGCGGAGACCAGGGGCGTGGAACTGTACTGGGCCGCCCAACTGTCCGAAAGCTTTACGCTGGAGGGCAGCCTGTTCGCCGCCGACCCCCAGTTCACCTCCGACTTCACCACCATCAACGGAGACGAGATCACCGACGGCACCGTCATGCCCATCTCGCCCAAGTACAAGATCTGGCTGGCCGCCGAATACACGTTCTACGAGTTCATGGGCCGGGGCGACCTGTGGGTACGGGTCGACTTCAGCCGCCAGGGCAAGGTCTACGACAGCCTCTACAGCGCCATCCGGGAGGCGCCGGACGGCGTGATACCAGCCTGGAGCTACAGCAACCTTCAGGCCGGAATCGAGTTCTACAACAACTGGAACATGACGCTCAGTGTCTGGAACCTGTTCGACCAGCGCATCATCAACTGGATAGACGACGGCTACAACGATCAGGCCGCAGCCCTGGGCGACCCCCGGTTCCGCGACCTGCTCACCTATGATAAACCACGCACCATAGGTATCAGCGTTACCAAGTGGTTCGGGTCGTAGCGCCCCTATCGCGCCAGGGGCCGCAATCTGGCCAGTCAATTGGCCCGGGGCCAGATAGGGTACCGGCACGCGCATGAAACTGATCGCCACCACCGTGGTGCGGGGCAGCCAGCCCGGAGAAAGCCACGGCGGCGCCTATCTCATCGACCTGGACGGGCGGACGGTCGACAAGCCCATTGACTGTTCGAATCTCGAGATCGACTGGCGCGGTCACGGCGGCGGCCGGGGATTGAGAGGCATCGCCTGTGACGGGGAAAGTGTCTACATCGCTGCCAGCGACCGGTTGTTCGCCTATGGGCCCGATTTCAAGCCGATAGATTCCTGGCGGAACCCGTACCTGAAGAACTGTCATGAGATAGAGGTGTACGAACGCACTCTGTTCCTTGCCTCGACAGCTTTCGACTGCATTCTCGCCTTCGACCTGGACGAGCGCCGTTTTGCGCGCGGCTTCCATATCGAGACAAGCAATTACCGCTTCAAGGCCAGCGCGTTTGACCCCGGCGCCGACGGACCGCTGGAACTGAACAAGCTGCACATCAACAGCGTGGCCTGCAACCGCCACGGCATGTACATCGGCGGCCTGAACACCGGCGGCATGCTGCACTTCAATGGCCGAGCGGTGTCCATGGCGGCGGAATTGCCCGGCGGCAGCCACAACGCGCGCCCCTTTCGCGACGGGATTCTGTTCAACGACAACGACGCCGGCCGGATGCGCTATTGCGGCCGCGGCGATGGTGTCGAAGACCGCGCCATGGCGCCCCCACGCTACGATCCGCAAAGCCTGCTCTCAGCGGACGCGGAAGATGAACGCATCGCCAGGCAAGGCTTTCTCAGGGGGCTGTGCACCCTCTCGGACACCGTTGTTGCCGGCGGCTCGTCACCGGCCACGATTTCGGTCCACGACCTGGCGGCCAACGAGCGGATCGGGTCGGTGAACCTGAGCCGGAATCTTCGCGCCGCGATTCATGGACTGGCGGTCTGGCCCTACAAATGACACGTCTCCCCCGAATCGACGTTTCTTCACCACCTGCAGCTCTTCCCGACGGCCGCGCTACGCGTGAACACCGATTACGTGACCGTATTCAGGAATTCGCGCGGGGAAACGATCCGGACTCCGCGCCAAGGATTGAGTAGGAGTAGGTCGCGGTCGCCAGTAAGGATGTAGCCGCTCTCCGAGTCCAGGGCCAAAGCCAGCAAGCGATTGTCGTCGGGGTCCCTGCAATCGTCCACCTCCGAGAGTACCGGTGCGATCGTCGCGATCCGTAAAACACGGCGTAGGAACTCTTCGCGATCCCGAACTGACACGTAACGATCGAATTTTTTCCGCGACAGCACGTCGGCGAGTTCTTCCACCAGCGGCTCGGACATCATGACTTCGAAGGCCGCCAGCGCTTTGTCGACCGCCTGTGCCGGTGCGGAGCCTGCCAGCAGGAGCCGGCTGACCCACAGGTTCGTGTCGATGACGACGCGCACGGGGGTTCAGGAGCCCAGGATTTCGCCCAGCTTGTCCTCGGTCAATCCGCGGGCTTGCGCGGCTTCGGAGACACGGTTGCAGAAACGCTGAAACTCCGCGATGTTGGCGCGGGTGAGGCGCCTGTAGTCCATGGGCGAAATGACAACCGCGACTTCGCGATTCTGCCGGCGAATGGTAACGGGTTCGCGTTGAACCGCGTCCAGCACAGCGGCCAGACGCTGCTTGGCTTCGGAGGCCGATACGTATTGCATGATTGTCTAAATTGTTCAAATTAGACAATCATAGTGCTGCGGTGCAGGGGTCGCAACCGGATTGGAATCGATTAGGGGTGATCGCGCCGGTCGACAGGATATGTCATCCCGAAGCCTGGCTCACCGAGGAAGGCAGCTTCTCGATCACGCCCGCAAGCTCATCGATCCACAGGCCGATGTGCCTTTCGTAATTGCGCCACATGCCGAGCGCGCTCGTGTAGATCGGCTGCCGTACCTGCTCGGAACTCGCGGTCTTGACCGCCCGCCGGGTCTCGTGAAATCGGACGCATTGCTCCTCGAACGGCAGCCCGCAATGCGCCAGTATCCGACCGACCTGCCCTTCAAGGTCTGCAACGGTGTCTTCGTAATGGACATCGAGCACCTTGCCGGGCAGGACGCTGTGCCAATGGGCGATCATGCGGTCATAGCACCGGTAGTAATGCGCCAGTTCCTCCATGTCGTAAGTGAAGTGCTGGCCTCGGGCGAATAGCTGCTTGTAGGCGCCGAGGCAGGTGTCGAGCGGATGCCGGCGCGCATTGATGACCCTGGCGTTCGGCAATATCAGGTGCAACAGCCCGACGAACGGGAAATTGTTCGGCAACTTGTCGGTGAAGAATGGCGCACCGGTTGAGCGGTGCCGCCTGGCATCGTCCATGTACTGCTGACCGTAGGCGGCCCAGTCCCTGCCTTGCAGCGCCAGCACCGATTTCGGAAACAGCAGGTCGTCCGGCTGGTAACGGCCGATGGAATTCGCCAGGTTGTTGAGAATCGGCAGTTCGGAGGTGCCTTCCACCTGGCTGTGGCTGGCCAGTATCTGTTCCACCAGGGTGGAACCGGACCGGGGCAGCCCCACGATGAGTATCGGGTCTGCATCGTCGCAGCCATTGCCGGCATGCTCGGCGAGAAAGGCTTTCGTGAACGTCTCGATGATCTCGTCGTGGCGTTTCTCCATGCCGAGCGGGTCATGCGTGACCTGCATGCGCTGCCTGGTGTTGCCGGCATGGTAGTGATGCCAGGCGCCATCGTAGTCTCCGTCGTCCTCCAGTGCCTTGGCCAGGGCGAAATTGAAATGGACCTCCGCGCTGGCGCTCAGTTCGCCCTGGGCGAGTTGGCGGCGCATGGCGGCGACTTCCGCGTCTTCAAATCGGAAAGCCTTGAGGTTTGCCATGCTCCAGTAGACTTCCCCGAAGTCGGGTTTGAGCCGTATCGCCGAGCGGTACGCCTCGATCGCCCGTTCCTGATGACCCAGGGTTTTCAGGCTGTGGGCGAAACTCATCTGCACCGCTGGCGCATCGGGATCCAGGCTGAGCGATTTCTCGAACGCCGCGAGGCTTTTCTCCGGATAGCTCGCCAGGGCGTACGCATTGGCAAGACCGGCCCACACGGCGGGGTTGTCCGGATCGTTCCGGAGCGCCGACCGATAGCAATCGATGGCATCCATGTACTTGTTCAATTCGGCCAGCACCAGGCCGAGATCGAGCCACGCGGGTATGTAGTCCGGCGCCATGTCGGTGGCGCGGCGCAGCCAGGCTTCCGCATCGCCGAGGTTCTTTTCATCCCGTGCATAGGCCAGGGCCAGGTACCGCATGGCGTCCACCTTGTCGGGGTTGCCCTTGAGAACCGCGCGCAGGCTATCGATGGCTTCGTCGACCCGGCCCGCCTGCAGGCGTTCGACGCCTTGAGCGATCCCCCGCGATTCAGGATCCCTTTCCAGGAATTCCTCGAACTCCTCGTCGGCCTCGGCTCCCCGGCCAACGGCAGCCAGGGCCTGGCCGAGTTTCCTGTGCGCCAGCGGCAGCCTTGGTTCGCGCTTGATCGCCTCCCGGAACAGGGGGATGGCTTCTTCGAAACGCCGCCCCATGGCCAGCACGCTGCCGAGGTCCTCGTATACCTGGGCGAAATCGGGTCGCAGCGCCAGCGCCCGGCGCAATTCGCGTTCGGCCTCCTCGAGACGGTTCTGTTTCATCAGCGCGTGTCCGAGCAGGCGCAGATGGTCGATGGAGCCTGGATTCATGAGCAGATGGTCCCGGCAGACCTCCTCCGCCCGCAGCGGCCGATTCGCTTTCAACGCCTGCATCGCGCGGGCGACGCTCACCTCCGGTTCCCGGCGCGCGGAACTCATGCGGAGCATCCGTCGGATTCGGCGACCCGGTGCCCGTCGCCGGACTCCCGGAAACGTCTGGGAGGGACATAGTCGAAGATGAAGTGGATGCGGCCGGCCCGGCTATTGTTCATGACGGAATGGGGTTTCTGATTGTTGATCTCGTAGGCGTGCCCTTCCTCCAGACTGAACGGCTTGCCGGCGATGGTGAAACGCACCCTGGGATTGGTGACCAGGGGGATGTGCACCCGGTGACCGCTATGGAACGACGGATGCGTATCGGTGTGCGGCATGATCCGCGCTCCGGGCCCGACGCGGGCGATCACCGCGCGTGCGACGACCCCACCCGGTGAGAAGTGCGCAGCCACCACGTCGTCCACCAGCGCCATGGCCGCTGCCCCGAGATGCTTCCAACCGGCTTCCCGCTTGACGACGATACGTGGCCACTGATCGATCTCGATAAACAGCAGAACCACGGATTCCGTCTGTTTGTGCACATCGAAAGACTCCTGCCGGATCAGGTTCTCCCGCCAGGTTCCGGCGTCGAGGGTGAGCACTTTCTCGCGCAAGGCCGAATACCGAACGGCGCCCAGATCGCGTAGCAGCCCATCGAAGTTCACGCGCCCTGAGGCCTGTTAACACGACAAACATCGACCATCGGTTCGTTCCCTATTCGAGCAGCGGCAGCAATCCCTCGGCGATCTGCACGCTGTTCAGCGCGGCGCCCTTGCGGACGTTGTCGGATACCACCCACAGGTTGAGCCCGTGGGGATGGGAGAAGTCCTGCCGGACGCGCCCCACGTAGACGGCGTCATTGCCCGACCCGTCCAATACAGGCGTCGGATAGCCGCCGGGCGCCGCATCGTCGTGCAGTATCACTCCCGGTGCCTCGGCAAGCAGCGCTCGCGCTTGTGCAACCGAGATGGGATCGCGGGTCTCGATATGCACGGCTTCCGAATGACCGTAGAAGACGGGGATGCGCACGCAGGTCGGGTTCACCCCGATGCTGTCGTCTTCGAAGATCTTGCGCGTCTCCCACACCATTTTCATCTCTTCCTTGGTGAAGCCGTTCTCCTGGAACGAGTCGATCTGCGGAATCGCGTTGAAGGCGATCTGCACGGGCGCCACGGTGGATTCGATGGGCTTGGCGTTCAACAGGTTGGCGGTCTGCCCGGCAAGCTCCCGCACGCCGCCGGCCCCGGCGCCGGAAACGGCCTGGTAGGTGGCCACATTGATCCGCTCGACACCCACGGCATCGTGAATCGGCTTGAGTGCCACGA